>JAIXZF010000050.1 GCA_027489835.1 Hyphomicrobiales bacterium | reverse complement strand
GGCCAGGGGAAGCCGCGCACGATCTGCGGCACGATCTCGGCGACGACATCCACCGTGGGACGGCCCGGCCGCTCGATGATGGCGACGTAGCTGTCGCCCTTCTTGGGGTCGCTCTGGATCGTGGCCTGATCGATGGAGGCGAGGCCCGCCGCCTTGAGGAAGCCCTGGATGGCGGCATCGGGCGAGCCGACGCGCGGACCCTTGCGCTCCTCGCGCACATCCTGCCCCTTCGCGGGAAGGCCCGCGACATGCAGGGCGAGCCGGCGCGGCGTCACGAAGGCGCGGGCGCCCTCATACAGAAAGCCGCGCTCCACCAGCGCATCGGTGACGAGCTTCTGCAAATCCTCCGCCGCCTTGCGCTGCATGCGCGCGGGGATTTCCTCGGAAAAGAGTTCGAGCAAGAGATCGGGCATCGGGTCGCGTCCTGTCGCGGACGTGAAAAGCCGTTATCGCCCCGAAAGGCAAGGGGGAAGCGGCCGCGGCCGACACCCTCAAGCCGCCAGCCGCGCCCTCGCCTCGCCGCGCAGATCGTCGATCAGCATCGGCTTGCCCTCGCGCAGCACGTGCCAGAAGGTCCAGCCATTGCAGGCGGGAAGCCCCTGGGCCAGCGCGCCGATCTTGTGGATCGAGCCCACCGCCGGGCCGAGCGCGAGGTTGCCGTCGGCGCGGATGGTGGCGGAAAAGCGCCTGCGGTCGTCGGTCACCGTCTCGCCGGCCTTCACCAGCCCGGCCTCGATGAGGCTCAGGAAGGGAATGCGGGCCTCGGTGCGCTTGGCGGGCGCCGTGAGGAAGGCTTCCGGCGGCAAGGGCTTGACCGCATCGATGCGCACGCGGGCGGCAGCCGCATAGGCCGGATCGCGCTCGACGCCGATGAAGCTGCGGCCGAGCGCCCGCGCCACGGCGCCGGTCGTGCCGGTGCCGAAGAACGGATCGAGCACCACGTCGCCCGGATTGGTGGAGGAGAGCAGCACCCGCGCCAGCAGCGATTCCGGCTTCTGCGTGGGGTGGAGCTTCGTGCCCGCCCCGTCCTTCAGGCGCTCCTCGCCCGTGCAGAGCGGGAGGTGCCAGTCGGACCGCATCTGCGTGTCCTCGTTGCCGCCCTTCAGCGCCTCGTAATGGAAGGTGTATTTCGATTTCTGCTCGCGCGCGGCCCAGATCATCGTCTCATGGGCGTTGGTGAAGCGGCGGCCACGGAAGTTCGGCATCGGGTTGGCCTTGCGCCAGACGATGTCGTTGAGCATCCAGAAGCCGAGATCCTGCAGGATCGAGCCGACGCGGAAGATGTTGTGATAGGAGCCGATGACCCACACCGCGCCATCGGGCTTCAGCGCGCGGCGGCAGGCCAGCAGCCAGGCCCGGGTGAAGGCGTCGTAATCGGCGAAGGACGCGAACTTGTCCCAGTCATCGTCGACGGCGTCGACGAGGCTGTCATCCGGACGGCGCAGATCGCCCCCCAGCTGGAGGTTGTAGGGCGGATCGGCGAAGACCAGATCGACGGAGGCAGGCGGAAGCTTCTCGAGCTCCGCGATGCAGTCGCCTATCAGGATCTGGTCGACAGGAGGGCTGAAAAGCCCGATCCGAGACGCCGACGCAAACCGTCCGGTACGCTGTACCCCAATCCGGACAGATGCGTCGGTCGCCCCGGTACGCAGAGTACCCATGGTGCTGCACCGGTTACGCAACTCAACGATCGGGAAGATGCGGCAACAGGGTAAAAGCCGGGTGCACGCGGCCGGAAATCTTCCGTGCCGTTTTGGGGCTGCAGATTTTGCCGGGTGGCGCCGCGGCCTCAGCCGCGCGTCCAGCGCCCCTTGACGGGCGCGAAGCTGTAGCGGTGATGGATGCAAGGGCCGTGCGCCTCGATGGCGGCGCGGTGCATCTCGGTCGCATAGCCCACATGGGCGTCGAAGCCGTATTGCGGGCAGGCGCGGTGCAGGCGCACCATCAGCCTGTCGCGCGCCACCTTGGCCACGATCGAGGCGGCGGCGATGGCCGGCTCGCTGGCGTCGCCGCGGACGATGGCCTCGCAGCGCATGGGGACCGCGATGGCGTCGCGGCCATCGACCAGCACCAGCACCGGCTCCAGCGTCAGGCCCCGCACCGCGCGGACCATGGCGAGGAGCGTGGCCGCCCTTATGTTGACGCGGTCGATGGTGGCGGGTCCGCTCGAGGCGATGCTGACGCTGAGCGCCTTCGCCATGACGAGGCCGGCGATCTCCTCGCGCCGCGCGGCCGTCAGCGTCTTCGAATCGGCGAGGCCTTCGGGCATGTCGTCCGGATCGAGGATCACCGCCGCCGTGACGACCGGGCCCGCGAGCGGCCCGCGGCCGACCTCGTCCACGCCCGCCACGAGGGCGCGGGCGGAGCGTTCGACCGGAGGGCTCGCGATTCGCAGCATCGCCCCAGCAAGCGCCCGAGGCGGGCTGCCACGTCAAGCCCGCAGGTGACCGGGGCCGCGACCGGGGGCTGGCCTCAAAGCAGCTGTAGCTGCTCGGGTCCGCCGCGGGGCCGCTGGAACAGGTCGGTGCGCAGCCTGAGCCGCGTCTTGTTGAAGCCGAGCCGCTCGGCCGCCACCTCGAAGCGGCGGCCGATCATCCAGGCATAGGGGCCGGTGCCGACCTGGCGCTGGCCCCAGGAGGCGTCGTAATCCTTGCCGCCGCGGGTCGACTGCACCAGCGACATCACATGGCGCAGCTTGTCTGGATAATGCGTCAGCAGCCAGTCGCGCACGAGGTCCTTCACCTCCAGCGGCAGCCGGAGCAGGACGTAGCCAGCCTCGCGCGCGCCATTGGCATAGCCTGCGTCGAGGATGCGCTCGATCTCGGCATCGTTGACGGCCGGGATGACGGGCGCGACCAGCACCGTGACGGGAATGCCCGCATCGGTCAGCCGCCTGATCGTCTCCAGCCGCCTGGCGGGGCTGGCGGCGCGCGGCTCCATGGTGCGGGCGAGCTTGGGATCGAGCGTCGTGACCGAGATGGCGACCTTGGCGAGGCCCTGCTCGGCCATCGGCGCAAGCAGGTCGATGTCCCGCTGGATCAGCGCCGACTTGGTGACGATGCCGACGGGATGGCGGTGCCGCGACAGCACCTCGAGGATGCCACGCATGATCCTGAGCTTCTTCTCGATCGGCTGGTAGGCGTCCGTGTTGGTGCCGATGGCGATCATGCGCGGGCTGTAGCCCTGCGCGGCGAGCTCGCGCTCGAGCAGGGCGGGCGCGT
>JAIXZF010000193.1 GCA_027489835.1 Hyphomicrobiales bacterium | reverse complement strand
GCGAGCCTGTTCGGGGCTCTGGCGCTCAGCGGTCATCTCGGCGGGCTCTGGGCCATTGCCCTGTTCTCCGCCATCGGCGTCGCGGGCTTCAGCTACGCGATCCTGATGGCCCATGCCCGCCAGTTCTTCCCCGAGAACCTGATCGGCCGGGGCATGACCACCATGAACTTCCTGTTCATCGCAGGCGCATCGGCGGTGCAGATCGGCTCGGGCCGGTTCATCGCGGCGGAGCGCGAGGCGGGACTGGCCCCGGCCACCGTCTTCGCGAACCTGCACTGGGCCTTCGCCGCGCTGCTGGCCGTCAGCGTTGTCATCTATGTCCTTGCGCCCGCGAAGCCACCACAGCGCGGCTAGGCTCAGCTCGCCACGAGCGCGCCAGTGATGGCCTTGAGGTTATGGCGCATCATCGCGAGATAAGTCGGCGCCTCGCCCTCCGGGCTGGTGAGCGCGTCCGAGTAGATCCGGCCGCCGATGCGTGCGCCCGTCTCGTCGGCGATGCGCTTCATCAGGCGCTCGTCGCTCAGATTCTCGAGGAACACGGCGGTGATCTTCTCGGCCTTGATCTGTCGGATGATGCGGGCGATCGCCTGGGCTGTCGGCTCGGCGCTGGTCGACACGCCCCGCGGCGAGACGAAATCGACGCCGTAGGCTTTCTCGAAATACTGGAAGGCATCATGCGATGTGATGATCCGGCGCCGGTCGCCCGCGATGCGCGAAAGCCCGTCTCGCAGGTCCTGCTCGAGCTTGACGAGTTCGGCGTCATAGGCGGCGGCGTTGCGGGCATAGACCTCCCGCCCCTCGGGATCGGCGGCGCTCATGTCGTCGCGGATGTTGGCGACATAGGCGCGGGCATTGGCCACCGACTGCCAGGCATGCGGATCCTGGCTGCCATGCGAATGCCCGTGGCTGTGGCCAGCGGCATCCTTGTCCTCGGCGGCCAGCGCGGCGATGCCGCGGGTGGCGATGCCGACCCGCGCCTTGGTGCCGGAGGACCGGATCAGCCGGTTGAGCCAGCCCTCGAACCCAAGCCCGTTGACCACCACTAGCCTGGCCGCGGCCAGCGCACGCGCATCGGCTGGCGACGGCGCATAGACATGCGCGTCCGCTCCCGGCGCCACCAGCGTCGTCAGCGCGATGCGCTCGCCGCCAACCTGCCGCGTGAAATCGGCCAAGATCGAGAAGGTCGCGACCACCGGCATGCGCGCCGCGCCCTGAGGCTGGGCCTGCGCAAGGGCGCGGGAACCTGATGGCAGGAGCGCCAGCGCGGCAAGACCTCCCACGATATCGCGCCGGCTCGGCATGGCTCGCTCCTGTCAAAAACTGTTTTGTTATACTATATCAGTTGCGGATGTCGTCAATCCGGGAAAGGATCGCGCCGATGAGCTCCGGACGCCGCCCCCTTTCGCAGACGCAGGAACGCGTGCTGGCCCTGCTGGTCGCAGCCGGCAAGCCGCTTTCGGCCTATGATCTGCTCCACCTGCTGCGTCATGAGGGCGTCAACGCGCCGCCCACGGTCTATCGCGCCCTGGACAGGCTGGTGCGCGACGGGCTCGCCCACCGCATCGAATCGCTGAACGCTTTTGTGGCCTGCTCGCGCCCGCACCATCAGGACATGGCATCCTTCGCCATCTGCGATGCCTGCGGCGTGGTGGCCGAGTTCGGCGATGGCGAATTGCAATCACGCCTCGAGGCGCTGAGCGAGCGCACGGGCTTTCAGGCCGAGCGCACCACGGTCGAGCTCAGGGGGCGCTGCGCGGCCTGCGCCGCCCATGGGCATGGCCATGGCCACGTCCACGCGCATTGAGGCGTCTCAGCCGGTGCGGTGACGCCCTGCCCGGTGCGTGGCTAGCACGCTGCCGACCGGCCCGAGGAAGACCGACAGCAGGAAAGCCACGCCCAGCATCAGGATCATCGCAGGGCCCGTGGGCACGCTGGCGTGATACGAAGTCAACAGCCCCGCCACGCCGCCGCCGAGCGCGACGATGCCGGCCACGAGCACCATGCCGTTGAGATCCCGCGCCCAGAAGCGCGCCGTCACGGCGGGCAGCACGAGGAACCCGACGGCCAGCAACGTGCCGAGCGCGTGGAACCCGGCGACAAGGTTAAGCACGAGCAGGATCATGAAGGCGAAATAGGATGGCGCGCCGCTGCGGCTCACCGTGCGCAGGAAGCCCGGATCGACGCCGTCCAGCACCAGCGGGCGCCAGAGCAGCGCGAGGCCGAACAGGGTCAGGCTGGCGATGGCCGCGACGAGCGTCAGCGTGGGATCGTCCAGCGCCAGCACCGAGCCGAACAGGAAATGCATCAGGTCGACGTTCGAGCCGCGCAGCGACACGATCAGCACCCCGAGCGCCAGCGAGATCAGGTAGAAGGAGGCGAGCGTCGCATCCTCCTTGAGCACGGTGGCGCGCGCCATCACGCCCGCCGCGAGTACGATGGCGCCGCCCGCGAGGAAGCCCCCCACCGTCATGTGCCAGAGCGAGAGCCCGAACAGCGCATAGGCGATGGCGGTTCCGGGCAGGATGGCATGGCTGAGCCCGTCCCCGGTCAGCGACATGCGGCGCAGCATCAGCAGCACGCCGAGCGGCGCGCCCGCCAGCGACAGGGCGAGGATGCCGGCCAGCGCCCGCCGCATGAAGGCGAACTCGACGAAGGGGCCGACCAGCCAGTCAATCATGGCGATGGGGAGCCTGCGCGTTCGATGCCGGCTCGGGCTTGCGCGCCTGACCCTGCGCGCCATCGTGGCCATGCGCATGCGGGTGGTCATGGCCATGGCCGTGATGCCCGCCAGGCCCATGGTCGTGGTGATCGTGGTGATGCCCGTGGCCGTCGTCATGGCCGACCGGGTTCGCCTCGCAGAACGGGGCCTCGTCGTCGAAGGCCTCCGTCATGCCGCGGGCGCGCGCCAGGTTGTCGGGCGTCAGCACCTCCGCTGTGCGGCCCCAGCCGATCGCGTGCCGCGCCATCAGCAGCGTCTGCGGGAAGTGCGCGCGCACTGCGGCCAGGTCGTGCAGCACGGCGACGACGGTGCGCCCCTCCTCGCTCCAGCGCCGCACCAGCGTCATGAGGTCGTCCATCGTCGCGTTGTCGATGGCGGAGAACGGCTCGTCGAGCAGGATCACCGGCGCATCCTGCAGCGAAACCCGCGCGAACAGCGCCCGCTGCAGTTGGCCGCCCGACAGCGTGCCCACCGCCCGCCGCTCGAAGCCCGACAGCCCGACGAGGCCGAGCGCCTCGCTGACCGCCCCGCCATCCCGCCGACCGAAGGCGCCGAACACGCCCCTGCGCTCCCACAGGCCCATCGCGACCAGATCGAAGACGGAGACGGGATAGCTGACGTCGATCCCGTCCTTCTGCGGCACGTAGGCGAGCGTCGCGCGCCGTCCTGCGCCGCCCGAGATGCGACCGCCCAGCGGCCTGAGTTCGCCGATCAGTCCCTTCAGCAGCGTCGACTTGCCCGCCCCGTTCGGCCCGACGATGGCCAGCATCGCGCCGGGCTCGATGCGGCCCGTGAGATGGTGGACGGCCGGATGCCGGTCATAGCCCAGCGTCAGGTCGTCGAGGATGATGGGCTCGGCGCGGACGGGCTTCATCGCTCAGCCCATCGCCCAGAACGCGGTGAGCCAGATGGCGGCCACGAGCACGCCGGCGAGGCACAGCCTGAGCGCGGCCGACATGCGCAGCAGCGACATCTGCGGCGCGGCTGCCGCGGGACGCGGAGCGGGCCCCATCTCAGCGACCGGACCCTTCACCGGGCGCGCGCGCCGAGATTGCGAGCGCGTGCACCCGCCCGGCGAGCTCCTCGGCGAGCAGCGCGTTCACGATGCGGTGACGCTCCACGCGCGACTTGCCGGCAAAGCTTTCGGAAATGACCTCCACCCTGAAATGCGTCTCCCCGCCCTCGCGCCAGCCGCCATGGCCGCGATGCTGGTCGCTTTCGTCATGAACCGCGAGCGAGGTCGGCGAGAGGCCCTCGCTCAGCTTGCTGGTGATCTGGTCCCTGATGCTCATCGGCCGAGCCTTACTCCATTGCGCGCGGTGCGGCAAAACCCCATCTGCGCTTGCCCACCGCAGGGCCGGGACCTAATGATTCAGGACATGAACCTCAACTCGCCCCTGTTCGACAGCATCCGCACCAAGCGCGAGCCGGAGCCCGAGGCCGGACCGCAGGAGCGGACCTGCGACCATCCGGGATGCAGGGCGAAAGGCGAGTTCCGTGCGCCCAAGGGGCGCAACCGGGAGGGGGAGTTCTTCTATTTCTGCCTTGTCCACGTGAAGGCCTACAACGCGTCCTACAATTACTTCAACGGCATGAGCGACGAGGCGGTCGCCGCCTACCAGAAGGACGCGGCCATTGGCCACCGTCCGACCTGGACGCTCGGCACCAACGCCAAGGCGCCCCGCGCCGCCGACCGGGGCGGCGCGAGGCGGGCACGTCAGGCCCCGCCGGAGGGCCCCGTCACCGACGATCCGTT
>JAIXZF010000192.1 GCA_027489835.1 Hyphomicrobiales bacterium | reverse complement strand
TGCGCCGCGTTCAACGCCGACTTCGACGGCGACCAGATGGCCGTGCACGTCCCGCTGTCGCTCGAGGCGCAGCTGGAAGCGCGCGTCCTCATGATGTCGACCAACAACATCCTGCACCCGGCGAACGGCCACCCGATCATCGTTCCGTCGCAGGACATCGTGCTCGGCCTCTACTATCTGTCCCTTATGGCGGATGGCGAGCCTGGCCAGTACGCGATGGACGGCAAGAAGGGCGTGCTGAAGGGCGTGTACGCCGACATGGGCGAGCTCGAGCACGCGATCGCGAACAAGGTCGTGACGCTGCACAGCAAGATCAAGTATCGCTGGCAGGGCGTCGGCCCGGGCGGCAAGACCTACGCCAAGATCTATGACACCACGCCGGGCCGCGTGATCCTCTCCACCGCGCTGCCGAAGAGCGAGCGGGTCTCCTTCGACCTCGTCAACAAGCTGATGACGAAGAAGGAAATCTCCTCGATGATCGATCAGGTCTATCGCCTGTGCGGTCAGAAGGACACGGTCATCTTCTGCGACCGCGTCATGGCGCTCGGCTTCACCCACGCGTTCAAGGCGGGCATCTCGTTCGGCAAGGACGACATGGTCATCCCCGAGAACAAGTGGGAGATCGTCGACGCCACCCGCGCGCTGACGAAGGACTACGAGCAGCAGTACCAGGACGGCCTGATCACCCAGGGCGAGAAGTACAACAAGGTGGTCGACGCCTGGTCGAAGTGCTCGGACAAGCTCGCCCAGGAGATGATGGGCCGCATCTCGGCCGTCCGTAAGGACGACCTCGGGCGCGACAAGCCGATCAACTCGATCTACATGATGAGCCACTCGGGCGCGCGCGGTTCGCCGACCCAGATGCGCCAACTCGCCGCCATGCGCGGCCTGATGGCCAAGCCGTCCGGCGAGATCATCGAGAGCCCGATCATCTCGAACTTCAAGGAAGGCCTCGACGTCCTCGAATACTTCAACTCCACCCACGGCGCCCGCAAGGGCCTCGCGGACACGGCGCTGAAGACGGCGAACTCGGGCTACCTGACCCGCCGTCTCGTCGACGTCGCGCAGGACTCGATCATCACCGAAGTGGATTGCGGGACCAGCAACGGCATCCGCATGCGCGCCATCGTCGACGCGGGCCAGATCGTGGCCTCGCTGGCGAGCCGCGTGCTCGGCCGCACCACGGCCGACGACGTGATGAACGGGGAGGGCGGCGTGATCGTCCCGGCCGGCATCATGCTTGAGGAAAGCCACCTCGAGGAGATGACCAAGGCCGGCATCCAGGAGGTGAAGATCCGTTCGGTGCTCACCTGCGAGACCAAGAACGGCGTCTGCGGCACCTGCTATGGCCGCGATCTCGCGCGCGGCACCCCGGTGAACATGGGCGAAGCGGTCGGCGTCATCGCCGCCCAGTCGATCGGCGAGCCGGGCACCCAGCTCACCATGCGCACCTTCCATATCGGCGGCGCTGCGCAGATCAACGAGCAGTCGGTGATCGACTCGAACTTCGAGGGCGAGATCCGGATGCGCAACCGGAACGTGGCGCGGAACTCCGATGGCGACCTGATCTGCATGGCGCGGAACATGTCCATCGTGGTCACCGGTCCGGACGGTTCGGAGCGCGCGGTCCATCGCCTCGTCTTCGGCTCCAAGCTGAAGGTGGACGAGGGCGACCAGATCAAGCGCGGCCAGCGCATCGCCGAGTGGGACCCCTATACCCGTCCCATCATCTCGGAGGTGGACGGCATCGTGGCCTATGAAGACCTGCTGGAGGGCTCGTCGCTTTCTGAGCAGATCGACGAGGCCACCGGCATCGCCAAGCGCATGGTCACCGACTGGCGGTCCAACGCCCGTTCGGCGGAGCTGCGGCCGGCGATCGTCGTGCAGGGCAAGGACGGCAAGATCCTCAAGGCCGCCCGCGGCTCGGAGGCCCGCTACATCCTTCCCGTCGACGGCATCCTGTCGGTCGATCCCGGCGTCACCGTGAAGGCGGGCGACATCCTCGCGCGCATTCCGACCGAAAGCGCCAAGACGCGCGACATCACGGGCGGCCTGCCGCGCGTGGCGGAGCTGTTCGAGGCGAGGCGGCCGAAGGACGCGGCGATCATCGCCGAGAAGAGCGGCACCATCGCGTTCGGGCGCGACTACAAGAACAAGCGCCGCATCACGCTGAACCCGCATGACGGTTCGGAGCCGATCGAGCACCTGATCCCGAAGGGCAAGCACATCCATCTCCAGGATGGCGACGTGGTCGAACTCGGGGATTACATCCTCGACGGCAACCCCGCGCCGCACGACATCCTGGCGATCAAGGGCGTCGAGGAGCTCGCGGCCTATCTCGTCAACGAGATCCAGGAGGTCTACCGCCTCCAGGGCGTGAGCATCAACGACAAGCACATCGAGGTCATCGTCCGGCAGATGCTGCAGAAGGTGGAGATCACCGACGGCGGCGACACCGAGATCCTGTCGGGCGACCAGGTCGACCGGCTGGAGTTCGACGAGGCCAACGACAAGGCGATCGCGGAAGGCAAGAAGCCGGCGACGGGCGTGCCCGTGCTGCTCGGCATCACCAAGGCCTCGCTGCAGACGCGCTCCTTCATCTCGGCGGCGTCCTTCCAGGAAACCACCCGCGTCCTCACGGAAGCGGCGGTCAACGGCAAGACGGACACGCTCGAGGGCCTGAAGGAGAACGTCATCGTCGGCTCGCTGATTCCCGCCGGAACGGGCGCGCAGGTTTCGCGCATCCGCCAGGTGGCCCAGCGCCGCGACGATTTGATCGTCAACCAGAAGGCTGAGGCGGCTTCGGCCGCCGCGGCCCGCGCCATCGAGCAGGCGGCGCCCGCCGCCGAGTGAGGCAGCGCCGGCATTCCGGTTCGAGACTCAGGCAGGCCGTCCCTCGCGGGGCGGCCTGTTTCTGTTGGCGTCATGCGTCCGGCGCGGCCTTCGCGCAGATGCGGGCCCGAGCCACGCCGAATGCGGTTCCACCGGCCGAATTTGGGGTTGACGCGATTCAAGCCCTGAGTCATAAGCGCGGCACATCGACGGACGTCGGACACCGTTAGTCGCCCATTGGCTTTGGCCGGGCGAGGATCGCGACCGAAACGCCGCCGCTTCTAGCGACCTGAAACTGGTCTTGGTAGGCACGATCGCGGGAGACCGTGGTCCTCTGCATGGCAGCAACGCCTGCGGCTTTGAAAAAAGCCCATGGCGTTGGTTTGTTTTGGCCTGCGCCGTCGCCGGAAGAGAACGAAGTCTGAGAAGCGCTCCACGAGCGAGAGGTCGTCAATGCCCACGATCAGCCAGCTGATCCGCAAGCCGCGGGAACCAGTCAAGTCACGCAACAAGGCTCCCGCGCTGGAGTCCTGCCCCCAGAAGCGCGGCGTCTGCACCCGCGTCTATACGACGACCCCGAAGAAGCCGAACTCGGCGCTCCGCAAGGTCGCCAAGGTCCGCCTCACCAATGGCTTCGAAGTCATCGGTTATATCCCTGGCGAGGGCCATAACCTTCAGGAGCATTCCGTGGTGATGATCCGCGGTGGCCGCGTGAAGGACTTGCCAGGCGTGCGCTACCACATCCTGCGCGGCGTGCTCGACACGCAGGGCGTCAAGAACCGCAAGCAGCGCCGCTCCAAGTACGGCGCCAAGCGTCCGAAGTGAGGCCGACCGCAAGGTCGGCGCCCCGGATCTGATCCGGGTCCAGGCATTCTACCGGGCGAAAGCCCGCTCAAGTCGAAGATCGAAGGGTAGACAGCAATGTCCCGTCGTCACAGCGCCGAAAAGCGTGAAGTCATTCCGGACCCCAAGTTCGGCGATATCGTCGTCACCAAGTTCATGAACTCCATCATGTACGAGGGAAAGAAGTCGGTCGCAGAGTCGATCGTCTACGGCGCGTTCGACACGATCGAGTCCCGGCTGAAGTCGGGCCCGCTTGAAGTCTTCAAGCAGGCCCTCGAGAACGTCGCCCCGGCGATCGAGGTCCGCTCCCGCCGCGTCGGCGGCGCCACCTACCAGGTGCCGGTCGAGGTGCGCATGGAGCGCCGTCAGGCTCTCGCGATCCGCTGGATCATCCAGGCCGCCCGCGGCCGCAACGACAAGACCATGGTCGAGCGGCTGTCCGCGGAACTCATGGACGCGGCCAACAACCGCGGCAACGCAGTGAAGAAGAGGGAAGACACCCACCGCATGGCAGAGGCGAACCGCGCCTTCTCGCATTATCGCTGGTGATTGGCTTTTCCCGAATTCACGGAGTTTCATGACATGGCACGCGTCCATAAAATCGAAGATTACCGAAATTTCGGGATCATGGCGCACATCGACGCCGGCAAGACCACGACCACCGAGCGCATCCTCTATTACACCGGCAAGTCCCACAAGATCGGCGAAGTCCATGAAGGCGCCGCCACCATGGACTGGATGGAGCAGGAGCAGGAGCGTGGCATCACGATCACCTCCGCCGCGACCACCTGCTTCTGGCGCGACCATCGCCTGAACATCATCGACACGCCCGGCCACGTCGACTTCACCATTGAGGTCGAGCGTTCGCTCCGCGTGCTCGACGGCGCCGTCTGCGTGCTCGACGGCAACCAGGGCGTCGAGCCCCAGACCGAGACCGTCTGGCGTCAGGCCGACAAGTACGACGTTCCGCGCGTCGTGTTCGTCAACAAGATGGACAAGATCGGCGCCGACTTCTTCCGCTGCGTCCAGGACATCATCGACCGCGTCGCCGGCAAGCCGGTCTGCCTCCAGCTGCCGATCGGCGCGGAGAGCGATTTCGCGGGCGTCATCGACCTCATCAAGATGAAGGCGCTGGTCTGGAACGGCGAGGCGCTGGGCGCCAAGTTCGACGAGACCGAGATTCCCGCCAACCTGCTCGAGCAGGCCAAGGAATACCGCCACAAGCTGCTCGAAGCCGCCGTCGAAATGGACGACGATGCGATGATGGCCTATCTCGACGGTCAGGAGCCGAGCGAGGAGACCCTCCGCAAGCTCATCCGCACCGCCGTGCAGCGTCGTGCCTTCCATCCCGTGCTCTGCGGCTCGGCCTTCAAGAACAAGGGCGTGCAGCCCCTGCTCGACGCGGTCGTGGACTTCCTGCCGTCCCCTGTCGGCCGCGGCGAGATCAAGGCGATCGACTTCAACACCGAGGCCGAGACGATCCGTCGTCCGCTCGACACCGACCCGTTCTCCATGCTCGCCTTCAAGATCATGGACGACCCGTTCGTCGGCACGATCACCTTCTGCCGCGTCTACTCGGGCAAGATCGACTCGGGCGCCAACGTCATCAACTCGACCCGCGACAAGAAAGAGCGCGTGGGCCGCATGCTGCTGATGCACGCGAACAACCGCGAGGACATCAAGGAAGCCTTCGCCGGCGACATCGTCGCCCTGGCCGGCCTCAAGGACGTCCGCACCGGCGACACGCTGTGCGATCCGCTCAAGCCCGTGATCCTCGAGAAGATGGAGTTCCCCGAACCCGTCATCGAGATCGCGATCGAGCCGAAGTCGAAGGCCGACCAGGAGAAGCTGGGCGTGGCTCTCGCCAAGCTCGCCGCGGAGGATCCGTCCTTCCGCGTGTCGACCGACCAGGAGAGCGGCCAGACCATCCTCAAGGGCATGGGCGAGCTGCATCTCGACATCAAGGTCGACATCCTGCGCCGCACCTACAAGGTCGACGCCAACATCGGCGCGCCCCAGGTGGCCTATCGCGAGAAGGTCTCCCGCGCGGTCGAGCACGAATACACCCACAAGAAGCAGTCGGGCGGTTCGGGCCAGTTCGCGAAGATCAAATTCAACCTCGTCCCGGGCGAGCCCGGCACGGGCTTCGTGTTCGAGTCCAAGATCGTCGGCGGCGCGGTTCCCAAGGAATACATCCCGGGCGTCGAGAAGGGCCTCGAGAGCGTCATCGGCTCGGGCATCCTCGCGGGCTTCCCTGTCGTCGACATCCGTGTCGAATTGACGGATGGCGGCTACCACGAGGTCGACTCGTCGGCCCTGGCCTTCGAGATCGCCTCCCGCGCCGGTCTGCGCGAAGCGCTTCAGAAGGCTGGCTGCGTGCTGCTCGAGCCCGTCATGAAGGTTGAAGTCGTGACGCCGGAAGACTACACGGGTTCAGTCATCGGCGACCTCAACTCCCGCCGCGGACAGATCCAGGGCCAGGACATGCGCGGCAACGCGGTTGTCGTGAACGCCATGGTGCCGCTCGCCAACATGTTCGGCTACGTCAACACGCTGAGGTCCTTCACCCAGGGCCGGGCGAACTACACGATGCAATTCGACCACTACGAAGAGGTTCCGCGGAACGAAGCCGAGAAGGTCGTGGCGAAATACGCCTGACCGACCGACTTCGACGCGAGACTTCAACCAGCAACCCTGAACTGCAACTTCCCACTGGCGGAGACTGACCATGGCCAAGGAAAAATTCCAGCGGAACAAGCCGCACTGCAACATCGGGACCATCGGTCACGTCGACCATGGCAAGACTTCGCTGACGGCTGCCATCACCAAGGTGCTGGCCGAGAGCGGCGGCGCGACCTTCACCGCCTATGACCAGATCGACAAGGCGCCGGAAGAGAAGGCCCGCGGCATCACGATCTCGACCGCCCACGTCGAGTACGAGACCAAGAACCGCCACTACGCCCACGTCGACTGCCCCGGCCACGCCGACTATGTGAAGAACATGATCACCGGCGCCGCCCAGATGGACGGCGCGATCCTGGTCGTGTCCTCCGCCGACGGCCCGATGCCCCAGACCCGCGAGCACATCCTGCTTGCCCGTCAGGTCGGCGTTCCCGCCCTCGTCGTGTTCATGAACAAGGTCGACATGGTCGATGACGCCGAGCTGCTCGAGCTCGTCGAGCTCGAGGTTCGCGAGCTTCTCTCGAAGTACGACTTCCCCGGCGACGACATCCCTATCACCAAGGGCTCGGCCCTGTGCGCCCTCGAGGACCGTTCGCCCGAGATCGGCCGCGAGGCCATCCTGAAGCTGATGGAAACCGTCGACGCCTACATCCCGCAGCCCGAGCGCCCGATCGACCAGCCCTTCCTGATGCCGGTCGAGGACGTGTTCTCGATCTCCGGCCGCGGCACCGTCGTGACCGGCCGCGTCGAGCGCGGGATCGTCAAGGTCGGCGAGGAAATCGAGATCGTCGGCCTCAAGGACACCGTGAAGACCACCGTCACGGGCGTCGAGATGTTCCGCAAGCTGCTCGACCAGGGCCAGGCCGGCGACAACATCGGCGCGCTGCTGCGCGGCACCAAGCGTGAGGACGTCGAGCGCGGCCAGGTGCTGTGCAAGCCGGGCTCCGTGAAGCCGCACACCAAGTTCAAGGCCGAGGCCTACATCCTCACCAAGGACGAAGGCGGCCGCCACACCCCGTTCTTCACCAACTACCGCCCGCAGTTCTACTTCCGCACGACGGACGTGACTGGCGTGGTGACCCTGCCGGAAGGCACCGAGATGGTCATGCCGGGCGACAACATCGCCATGGAAGTGACGCTGATCGTGCCGATCGCCATGGAAGAGAAGCTGCGTTTCGCGATCCGCGAGGGTGGCCGCACCGTCGGCGCCGGCGTCGTCGCGAGCATCATCGCCTAATAACTGCACAGGCGCGGACGCCCTCCGGGCGGCCCGCGCCTTTTGAGTCACGGAGATCAGGACCAATGACCGGTCAGAACATCCGGATCCGCTTGAAAGCGTTCGATCACCGCATCCTCGATGCGTCGACACGGGAAATCGTGTCGACCGCAAAGAGGACCGGCGCTCAGGTTCGCGGGCCGATTCCGCTGCCGACGCTCATCGAGCGCTTCACGGTGAACCGCTCGCCGCACATCGACAAGAAGTCGCGCGAGCAGTTCGAGATGCGCACGCACAAGCGTGTCCTCGATATCGTCGATCCGACGCCCCAGACCGTGGACGCGCTGATGAAGCTCGACCTCGCGGCCGGCGTCGACGTCGAAATCAAGCTCTGATCGTTCGACCTCCTCTGGAAAAGGATAAACAGCCATGAGGTCTGGTGTCATCGCTCAGAAGGTCGGGATGACCCGCGTCTACAACGACGCTGGTGAGAACATTCCCGTCACCGTTCTGAAAGTCGACAATTGCCAGGTTGTCGCCCACCGCACGGTGGAAACCAACGGTTACGTCGCGCTCCAGGTGGGCGTGGGCAAGGCCAAGGTGAAGAACGTGTCCAAGGCCGAGCGCGCGCGCTTCGCCGTGGCGCAGGTCGAGCCGAAGAAGAAGGTCGCGGAGTTCCGCGTCGACGACAAGGGTCTGATCCCCGTCGGCGCCGAGATCACGGCCGACCACTTCGTCGCCGGCCAGTTCGTCGACGTCACCGGCACCACGACCGGCAAGGGCTTCGCGGGCGGCATGAAGCGCTGGAACTTCGGCGGCCTTCGCGCCACCCACGGCGTTTCGGTCTCCCACCGCTCGATCGGCTCGACCGGCGGCCGTCAGGATCCCGGCAAGACGTTCAAGAACAAGAAGATGCCCGGCCATATGGGCGCCGAGACCGTGACCACGCAGAACCTCAAGGTCGTTTCGACCGATGCGGACCGTGGACTGATCCTGGTGCAGGGCGCCGTTCCCGGCGTCAATGGCGGCTGGATCCGGATCAGGGACGCGGTCAAGCGCGCCCTGCCGAAGGATGCGCCGGTGCCCGGCAAGTTCAGGCTGCAGACTGCGGACGCCCCGGCGGCCGAAGCGGTGGAGGGTCAGTGATGAAACTCGATGTGACGACCCTCGACGGCGCTTCAGCCGGTTCGGTCGATCTGTCCGACGCGATCTTCGGCCTCGAGCCGCGCGTCGACCTGATCCACCGCGTGGTGCGCTACCAGCTGGCCAAGCGCCAGGCCGGCACGCACCAGACCCTTCTTCGCGGCGAGATCAACCGCACGAAGAAGAAGCTCTACAAGCAGAAGGGCACCGGCGGCGCACGCCACGGCGCTGCGTCCGCCCCGCAGTTCCGCGGCGGCGGCCGGGCCTTCGGTCCGGTGGTGCGCAGCCATGCGCACGACCTGCAGAAGAAGGTGAGGGCGCTCGGCCTCAAGCACGCGCTCTCGGCCAAGGCCAGGGATGCGTCGATCATCGTCATGGACGATGTGAAGCTTGCGGAGCCCAAGACCAAGATGCTCAAGGGCCAGTTTGACAAGCTGGGCCTCGGCAGCGTGCTGATCATCGGCGGCGCCGAGATCGACAAGAACTTCGGTCTCGCCGCCCGTTCCATCCCGAATGTGGACGTCCTGCCGGTCCAGGGCATCAACGTGTATGACATCATGCGCCGCGAGAAGCTCGTCCTGACCAAGTCGGCCGTCGATGCGCTGGAGGCGCGCTTCAAATGAGCATGGATCCGCGCCACTACGACGTGATCATCTCGCCGGTGATCACGGAGAAGGCCACCATCCTGTCCGAGCAGAACAAGGTGGTCTTCAAGGTCCGCAAGGACGCGACCAAGCCGCAGATCAAGGCGGCGGTGGAGAAGCTGTTCGACGTCAAGGTGAAGGGCGTCAACACCATCGTCACCGAAGGCAAGATCAAGGTGTTCAAAGGCCGCCTCGGCCAGCGTTCCGACGTCAAGAAAGCGATCGTCACCCTCGAAGAGGGCCAGAAGATCGATGTGACGACGGGTCTCTGAGACGACAAAGGACCCTGACAGATGTCACTCAAGCTTTACAAGCCCGTCACCCCCAGCATGCGCCAGCTTGTGCTGGTCGACCGCAGCGAGCTCTACAAGGGCAAGCCGGTCAAGGCGCTGACGGAAGGCAAGTCGTCCTCTGGCGGCCGCAACAACCTCGGGCGCATCACGGTGCGGTTCCGCGGCGGCGGCCACAAGCGCGCCTTGCGCGTGGTGGACTTCAAGCGTCGCGGCTTCCTCGGCCAGCCGGCCGTGGTGGAGCGCCTCGAGTATGATCCGAACCGGACGGCGTTCATCGCGCTGATCAAGTATCCGGACGGCACGCTCTCCTATATCATCGCGCCGCAGCGACTCGCGGTGGGCGACAGCGTCATCGCGGCCGAAACCGCGGACGTGAAGCCTGGCAATGCCATGCCGATCGGCAACATCCCGGTGGGTACGATCGTGCACAATGTCGAGCTTAAGATCGGCAAGGGCGGCGCCATGGCCCGCTCCGCCGGAAACTACGCGCAGATCGTCGGCCGCGACCAGGGCAACGTCATCCTGCGTCTCAACTCCGGCGAGCAGCGCCTGGTCAACGGCCAGTGCTTCGCCACCATCGGTGCGGTGTCAAACCCGGACCACATGAACATCTCGCTCGGCAAGGCGGGCCGCAACCGCTGGCTCGGCAAGCGTCCGCACAATCGCGGCGTCGCCATGAACCCGGTCGACCATCCGCATGGCGGCGGCGAAGGCCGCACCTCGGGCGGCCGTCACCCGGTCACCCCGTGGGGCAAGCCGACCAAGGGCAAGAAGACCCGCGTCAACAAGCGGACCGACGCATTCATCGTGGCTTCCCGCCACGCTCGCAAGAAGAAGGGCTGAGGCTCATGGCTCGTTCTGTTTGGAAAGGTCCGTTCGTCGACGGATACCTTCTGAAAAAGGCCGATGCTGCTCGTTCGTCGAGCCGCTCGGAAGTCGTCAAGATCTGGAGCCGTCGCTCGACGATCCTGCCGCAGTTCGTCGGCCTGACGTTCGGCGTCTACAATGGCCAGAAGCACATTCCAGTGACCGTGACCGAGGAAATGGTGGGGCAGAAGTTCGGCGAGTATTCGCCGACCCGCACCTTCTACGGCCATGCCGCGGACAAGAAAGCGAAGAGGAAGTGAGCCATGAGTAAGGCCGCCACTCCCCGCGCGCTGAGCGACAAGGAAGCCCAGGCTGTTGCCCGCAACCTGCGCGTCAGCCCCCAGAAGCTGAACCTCGTTGCCGGCCTTATCCGCGGCAAGAAGGTTTCCACGGCGCTCGCCGATCTCGAGTTCTCGCGCAAGCGGATCGCTCTCGACGTGCGCAAGTGCTTGCAGAGCGCCATCGCCAACGCCGAGAACAACCATTCTCTCGACGTCGACGATCTGGTCGTCGCCCATGCCCATGTCGGCAAGGGCCTGGTCATGAAGCGCTTCCACGCCCGCGCTCGCGGCCGCGGTGCGCGCATCCTGAAGCCGTTCGCGCACATCACGATCGTGGTGCGCGAAACGCCGGCCTCGAAGGCCTGAGGAGAGAACGATGGGTCAGAAAGTCAATCCGATCGGTCTTCGCCTCGGCATCAACCGGACGTGGGACTCGCGCTGGTTCGCTCAGGGCGCCGAGTACGGCAAGCTGCTGCACGAGGATTTCGCGATCCGCGCCGAGCTGATGAAGCTCCTGAAGCAGGCCGCGATCTCCAAGATCATCATCGAGCGCCCGCACAAGAAGTGCCGCGTCACCATCCTCTCGGCTCGTCCGGGCGTGGTGATCGGCAAGAAGGGCGCCGACATCGAGAAGCTGCGCAAGGTCGTCATGAAGATGACCAAGGCCGACGTCTCGATCAACATCGTCGAGGTGCGCAAGCCCGAGGTCGACTCCACCCTGGTGGCTGACTCGATCGCCCAGCAGCTTGAGCGCCGCGTGGCGTTCCGCCGCGCCATGAAGCGTGCCGTCCAGTCTGCGATGCGCCTCGGCGCCGAAGGCATCCGCATCAACTGCGCCGGCCGTCTCGGCGGAGCGGAGATCGCCCGCCAAGAATGGTACCGTGAGGGCCGCGTTCCGCTGCATACCCTGCGCGCGGACGTGGATTACGGTGTCGCAACGGCGTTCACCACCTACGGCACTTGCGGCATCAAGGTCTGGATTTTCAAGGGCGAAGTCCTTGAGCACGACCCGATGGCGCAGGACAAGCGCATGAACGAAGAGGCATCTCGTCCGTCAAGCGGTGGCGATCGCCGTCGTGAACGCGAACAGGCCTGAGGTTGATCGAGGTCCATCATGCTTCAACCCAAGCGAACTAATTTCCGCAAGCAGTTCAAGGGGCGCATTCATGGCGTCGCCAAGGGCGGCACGGAGCTCAACTTCGGTCAGTTCGGCCTGAAGGCTCTCGAGCCTGAGCGCGTCACCGCGCGGCAAATCGAGGCTGCCCGCCGCGCCATCACCCGCGCCATGAAGCGCGCCGGCCGTGTCTGGATCCGCGTGTTCCCGGACGTTCCGGTCTCGCAGAAGCCGACCGAAGTGCGTATGGGCAAGGGCAAGGGTTCGCCCGAGTTCTGGGCCTGCCGGGTCAAGCCCGGCCGCATCATGTTCGAGGTCGAGGGCGTGAGCGAGGAGACGGCGCGCGAAGCGTTCCGCCTCGGCGCGGCCAAGCTTCCCATCAAGACGCGCTTCATCCAGCGCATCGCCGAGTAAGGAGGGCGACATGAAGAGCACTCAGCGCCTGTCCGACCTCAAGGTGATGTCGGGGGACCAGCTGCAGGACGAGCTCCTGAAGCTGAAGAAGGAGCAGTTCAATCTGCGCTTCCAGCGGGCCACCGGCCAGTTGGAGAACACGTCGCGCGTCACCGAGGTCCGCAAGGACATCGCGCGCGTGAAGACGCTGGCGCGCCAGAAGGCTGGCGCGGCGAAGGCCTAAGGAGAGAGTTATGCCAAAACGTGTCCTCCAGGGCGTCGTGGTCAGCGACAAGCAGGAAAAGACGCTCGTGGTGAAGGTGGAACGCCGCTTCACGCATCCGCTTCTCAAGAAGACGGTGCGGCGGTCGAAGAACTACCACGCGCATGACGAAGCCAGCCGCTTCAAGGCGGGAGATATCGTGTGGATCGAAGAATCCGCGCCGATCTCCAAGCTGAAGCGCTGGGTTGTGCTGGAGAACGCGCCGAAGGCGTGATCTCCGTTCGTTTGGCTGGGGGCCTTCAGGCGCGCGGTGAATCCACGCGCCATCCCATGAAGCTCCCGACAGTCGTAGTCCGGACGCAAGTTCGGAAACCGGTCTGATAGACAGAAAGGATCACGGCCATGATCCAGGTGCAAACCAATCTCGATGTGGCGGACAATTCCGGCGCGCGTCGCGTGATGTGCATCAAGGTCCTCGGCGGCTCCAAGCGCAAATACGCTGGCGTCGGCGACATCATCGTCGTTTCCATCAAGGAAGCGATCCCGCGCGGGCGCGTGAAGAAGGGCGACGTCATGAAGGCGGTCGTCGTTCGCACCGCCAAGGACGTTCACCGCACGGATGGCTCGGTCATCCGCTTCGACAAGAACGCCGCGGTTCTGATCAACAATCAGAAGGAGCCCATCGGCACCCGTATCTTCGGGCCCGTGCCGCGCGAGCTCCGGGGCAAGAACCACATGAAAATCATCAGCCTGGCGCCGGAGGTGCTCTGATGGCCGCTAAGATCAAGAAGGGCGACAAGGTCGTCGTCATCACCGGCCGCGACAAGGGCAAGTCTGGCGAGGTGCTCAAGGTGAGCCCCACCGAGGGCCGTGCCGTCGTGCGGGGCATCAACCTCGTCAAGCGCCACACCAAGGCTTCGATGCAGTCGGAAGGCGGCATCGTGTCGAAGGAGGCTGCGATCCAGCTCAGCAACCTTCAGATCGCCGACCCCAAGGATGGCAAGCCGTCCCGCGTGGGTTTCAAGATTCTCGAGGACGGCCGCAAGGTCCGTTTCGCCAAGCGTTCGGGGGACCTGATCGATGGCTGAGCTTCAATACACCCCGCGGATGCGCAAGCACTACGATGAGGTGGTGCGCCCCGCGATGATCGAGCAGTTCGGCTACAAGAACGCGCTCGAGGTGCCGGCTATCGAGAAAGTCGTCCTCAACATGGGCGTGGGCGAAGGCACGGCCGACCGCAAGAAGGTCGACACCGCCGCAGCCGATCTCGCGCTCATCTCCGGCCAGCGGCCGGTGGTGACCAAGGCCCGCAATGCGATCGCCGGCTTCAAGCTGCGCGAGAACCTCGCGATCGGCGCCAAGGTCACGCTGCGCAAGCAGCGCATGTACGAGTTCGTCGACCGCCTGATCACCATCGCGCTGCCGCGCGTGCGTGACTTTCGCGGCTTGAACCCGAAATCCTTCGACGGGCGCGGCAATTTCGCGCTCGGCATCAAGGAGCACATCGTTTTCCCCGAGATCGCCTACGACAAGGTCGATCAGGTCTGGGGCATGGATGTGATCGTCTGCACGACCGCCAAGACGGATGAGGAAGCCCGCGCGCTTCTGAAGCTGTTCAACTTCCCGTTCCGGCAGTGAGCCTCGGGGCTCAAACCCGGCAACCAGGAGATCACGATGGCTAAAAAGAGCTCCATCGAAAACAACAAGCGCCGCCAGCGCCTCGTCAAGAAGTTCGCCGGCCGTCGCGCGCGCCTGCTCGCGGTCGCCAACGACGAGGGCAAGGCGATGGACGAGCGCTTCGAGGCTCGCCTCAAGCTCGCGGCGCTGCCGCGCAACGGCAGCAAGATCCGCATCCGCAACCGGTGCGA
Source organism: Hyphomicrobiales bacterium (assembly GCA_027489835.1). Classification (GTDB taxonomy): domain Bacteria; phylum Pseudomonadota; class Alphaproteobacteria; order Rhizobiales; family Beijerinckiaceae; genus Allobosea. The sequence continues at coordinate 5,211 of JAIXZF010000192.1, read as the reverse complement.
GGTTTCGGGGCGTTCGCGCGCCGTCTACCGCAAGCTGAAGATGAGCCGCATCGCGCTGCGCGAGCTCGGCAACAAGGGCCTGGTTCCGGGCCTTGTGAAGTCGAGCTGGTGAGGAGGACCAACCCATGACGATCATCGATCCGTTGGGCGATATGCTCACCCGCATCCGCAACGCGCAGATGCGCCGCAAGTCCCGGGTGACCACGCCCGGCTCCAAGCTGCGCGGCCGCGTTCTCGAGGTGCTCAAGGCCGAGGGCTATATCCGCGGCTTTTCCCAGACCGAGTTCGGCGATGGCCGCTCGGAGTTCGACATCGAGCTGAAGTACTACGAGGGCCAGCCGGTCATCCGCTCCATCGAGCGCGTGTCCAAGCCGGGCCGTCGGGTCTACGCCTCCGTCGACACCATGCCCCGCGTCGCCGATGGCCTCGGCGTGACGATCATCTCGACGCCCAAGGGCGTGATGGCCGATCATGCAGCGCGCGAGCAGAATGTCGGCGGCGAAGTGCTCTGCAAGATCTTCTGACGGGAGAACAGGAAACATGTCTCGCGTAGGCAAGAAACCCGTGCCGGTTCCCGCAGGCGTCACCGCCTCGGTCTCCGGCCAGAAGGTCCAGGTCAAGGGCGCCAAGGGCGAGCTGTCGTTCAGCGCGCCCGAGGAAGTCGTCCTCGCCATGGACAACGGCTCCATCACCGTCACGCCCAAGGGGCAGGACAACCGCTCCCGGGCGATGTGGGGCATGTCCCGCGCCCAGGTCGCGAACCTGATCGTTGGCGTGTCGAAGGGCTTCGAGAAGAAGCTCGAGATCACCGGCGTCGGCTACAAGGCCGCCGTCCAGGGCAAGATCCTGAAGCTGTCGCTGGGCTACTCCCACGACATCGACTACGAGATCCCGGCCGGCATCGCGATCGCGACGCCCAAGCCGACGGAGATCATCGTCACCGGGATCGACAAGCAGAAGGTCGGCCAGATCGCCGCCGAAATTCGCGAGTATCGCGGCCCCGAGCCCTACAAGGGCAAGGGCGTCAAGTATGCCGGCGAGTTCATCTTCCGCAAGGAAGGCAAGAAGAAGTAAGGACGCGGCAGATGACCAAGCTCAATCCCACGGAGCGCCGCAAGGCGCGCGTCCGCCGCGCCATCAAGGCAGCCGCCAACGGCCGCCCGCGCCTGTCCGTGCATCGCACGAACAAGCAGATCTACGCGCAGATCATCGACGACGAGAAGGGCGTGACGCTTGTCGCCGCGTCCTCGCTCGAGGCGGACCTCAAGGGCGCCATCAAGTCGGGCGCGAATGTCGAGGCGGCCTCCGCCATCGGCAAGGCGATCGCCGAGCGCGCGGTGAAGGCGGGCGTCACCCATGTGGTGTTCGACCGCGGTGCCTACATCTACCACGGCCGCGTCAAGGCGCTGGCCGAGGCGGCCCGCGAAGGCGGCCTCGATTTCTGACAGGTCCGGGCGCGCGCGTCGCTCCCGGCATTCCATCCCTTCGGCGATGCTTTCAGGTTGACACCGCCTGGAAGCATCTGTCTTTAGGGCGCTGCTCAAGCGAGCGGGCGCGATTGTGCGCGACCCGCGCAAGTAAGAGGACAAGATGGCTAGAGAACCCCGTTCCGAACGTGGCGAGAAGGTCGACAGCGAGTTCGTCGATCGCCTCGTTCACATCAACCGCGTCGCCAAGACCGTGAAGGGCGGCCGCCGCATGGCGTTCGCCGCCCTCGTCGTCGTCGGCGACCAGAAGGGCCGCGTCGGCTTCGGCCACGGCAAGGCCCGCGAAGTTCCCGAGGCGATCCGCAAGGCGACCGAGTCGGCCAAGCGCTCGCTCGTCCGCGTGCCGCTGAAGGAAGGCCGCACGCTGCATCACGACGTCGTCGGCCGCCATGGCGCGGGCCGCGTCGTGCTGCGCGCCGCCCCGGCCGGCACCGGCATCATCGCCGGCGGCCCGATGCGCGCCGTGTTCGAGACGGTCGGCATCCAGGACGTCGTGTCCAAGTCGCTCGGTTCGTCCAACCCCTACAACCTCGTGCGCGCTACCTTCTCGGCGCTCAAGAACGAGGATAGCCCGCGCGCCGTCGCCGCCCGCCGCAACCTCAAGGTCTCGCAGCTGCAGACGCGTCGCCGCGACGCGGACGCTGCGGCCGTCGAGAGCGATGCGTGAGGAGGCGTCAATGGCTGACAAGACCATCATCGTCGAGCAGATCGGCTCGCCCATCCGCCGCGAGGCTTCCCAGCGTCAGACGCTGGTCGGCCTCGGCCTGAACAAGATCCGCCGTCGCTCCACGCTCGAGGACACGCCCGCTGTGCGCGGCATGATCGAACGCGTGAAGCACCTCGTGCGCATCGTCGACGCGAAGTGAGGAGCACTGCCATGAAACTCACTGATCTTCGTGACAATCCCGGCGCCACCAAGGAAAGGATGCGCGTCGGACGCGGCATCGGCTCCGGCAAGGGCAAGACCGCCGGACGCGGCGTCAAGGGCCAGAAAGCGCGCGCAGGCGTTGCCGTGAAGGGCTTCGAGGGCGGCCAGATGCCGTTGCATCGCCGCCTGCCCAAGCGTGGCTTTTCCAATGCCGTGTTCGCGCGCGACCTTAACGAGGTCAACCTCGGCCGTGTGCAGGAGGCGATCGACGCCGGAAAGCTCGCCGCAGGGACTGTTGTGACCATCGACTCGTTGGTCGCCGCTGGCGTCTGCTCCAAGCCGCGCGACGGGGTGAAGATCCTGGGCGTCGGCGAACTGAAGGCCAAGCTCGCCTTCGAGGTGTTCGGCGCGTCCAAGTCGGCCGTCGACGCCATCGAGAAGGCCGGCGGGTCGGTCAAGATCCTGTCGGCTCCTTCACAGGCGTGATCGCCGCGCCTACATGAGATGAATGCGACGGCGGCCGGGGGTTCTTCGCGAACCCTCTGGGCCGCCGTTTTTCTGCCTGTCGACCAGCTCCAAGGGGATGCGCCATGGCATCGGCCGCCGAACAGCTTGCCTCGAACCTTAACTTCGGCGCGCTGGCGAAAGCCAGCGAACTGAAGAAGCGCATCTGGTTCACGCTGGCCGCGCTCGTGGTCTACCGGCTCGGAACCTACATCCCGCTCCCCGGCATCAACCCCGATGCGGTGGCCGACCTGTTCAAGCAGGCGCAGTCCGGCATCCTCGGCCTGTTCAACATGTTCTCGGGCGGCGCGGTCGGCCGGCTCGCGATCTTTGCGCTGAACATCATGCCGTACATCTCGGCCTCGATCATCATCCAGCTGCTCACCTCCGTTGTGCCTTCGCTCGAGGCGCTGAAGAAGGAGGGCGAGTCCGGCCGCAAGGTCCTGAACCAGTATACCCGCTACCTGACGCTCGTGCTGGCCCTGTTCCAGGCCTGGGGCATTGCGGTCGGCCTTCAGGGTTCGGGCAATCTCGTGCAGAACCCCGGCCCGTTCTTCATGCTTTCGGCGGTCATCACCTTGGTCGGCGGCACCATGTTCCTGCTCTGGCTGGGCGAGCAGATCACCAGCCGCGGGATCGGCAACGGACCGTCCATGATCATCTTCGCAGGCATCATCGCCGAGTTTCCCGGCCAGCTGATGCAGACCCTCGAGCTTGGCCGTCAGGGCGCGCTGTCGACGCCGCTGCTGCTGGCCGTGCTGGTCATGGCCATCGCCGTCATCGCGCTGTGCGTGTTCATGGAAAGGGCCCAGCGCCGCCTGCTGATCCAGTATCCGAAGCGCCAGGTCGGCAACAAGCTCTACGAGGGGCAGACCTCGTTCCTGCCGCTCAAGCTCAACACCTCGGGCGTCATCCCGCCGATCTTCGCCTCGTCGCTGCTGCTGCTCCCCGCGACCATCGCCAGCTTCCAGCAGGCCTCCGGCGCGACCGGTTGGCTCGCCACCATGTCGACCTATCTCGGCCATGGGCGGCCGCTGTTCATGATCCTATACGCGGCGCTCATCATCTTCTTCTGCTTCTTCTACACCGCCATCGTGTTCAACCCGGTCGAGACGGCGGACAACCTCAAGAAGCAGGGCGGCTTCATTCCCGGCATCAGGCCCGGCGAGCGCACCGCCGAGCACATCGACTACACGCTGACCCGGATCACCGTCATCGGCGCGGCGTATTTGACTATTGTTTGCTTGATCCCCGAGTTCATGATCTCGTATGCCCAAATTCCGATCATCCTGCTGGGTGGCACCTCGCTCCTGATCGTGGTCACGACCACGATGGACACGGTGGCCCAGGTGCATGGTCACCTGCTGGCCCATCAGTACGAGGGGCTGGTCAAGAAGGCTAAACTCAAGGGTGCGAGGCGCTAGATGAGATTGATCCTGCTGGGTCCGCCGGGGGCGGGTAAGGGCACGCAGGCGGCACGATTGGTCGCAAAGCACGGCATTCCGCAGCTCTCCACAGGGGACATGCTGCGTGCGGCGGTCGCCGCGGGAACGCCGATCGGGCTCAAGGCCAAGGCTGTGATGGAGGCGGGCGGGCTCGTCTCCGACGAGATCGTCATCGGCATCATCTCCGACCGCATCAACGAGGCGGATGCCGCCAGGGGTTTCATCCTCGACGGCTTTCCGCGCACCGTGGCCCAGGCCGTGGCGCTCGACACGATGCTCGGCGAGAAGCAGATGAAGCTGCGCGCCGTGGTCGAGCTCCGGGTCGACCAGAGCAAGCTTGTCGACCGCATCATCAAGCGTGCCGAAGAGGCGAGGGCGGCGGGGCAGCCTGTCCGGAAGGACGACGATCCGGACGTCTTCAAGACCCGGCTCGAGGCCTATAACCGCGACACCGCGGTCGTCGCCCCGTATTACGACAAGCGCGGGCAGCTCACCGTGATCGACGGCATGAAGCCGGTCGACGACGTGACCGCGGCAATCGAGGCCGCGCTCGGCTGATCTTTGCACCATGCGACGGTTTGGTGTTGACACGAGGTCAGCGACAAGCTAACGCGACCCATCATCCTGACAGGTCGACACGGCAGCCGCTTGCGGCATCGGGTCGGTTTTGTCCGGACGATCTCCGCAGGGGCCGGCCTCCACCGGACGCGGAGACCTTGAAACCGGCGGCTTCGGCCTGCCCCATATGGAGATGAGCCATGGCTCGTATCGCGGGTGTCAACATCCCGACCAACAAGCGCGTCGTCATCGCGCTTCAGTACATTCACGGCATCGGCTCGAAGTTCGCTTCGGAGATCTGCGAGAAGGTCAACATCCCGGCCGAGCGCCGCGTGGCCCAGCTCACCGA
>JAIXZF010000256.1 GCA_027489835.1 Hyphomicrobiales bacterium | reverse complement strand
GTGATGCTGCAGAGCGGACATGTGCTGACCATGCAGCTCGCGCCGATGTTCGTGGCGGTCTCGGGCCTGATCATCTTCATGCTGCGCGAGACCAACAAGACCTTCGTGGCCATCGTTCAGTCGCGCTCGGTGGTCGACGCCAGCCGCGCCCAGGCGGAGCAGGCCCGTGAGATGGTCGCCACCCTCGCCTACACCGACATGCTGACAGGCCTCGCAAACCGCAGGCGCTTCGAGGCGCACCTGTCCGGCCGGGGCCGGCAGGAGGATGGCCGGCGCGAGCCTTTCGTGGTGGCCATGCTCGATGTCGACGGCTTCAAGCCGGTGAACGATGTGCACGGGCACCATGTCGGCGACCAGATCATACGCGAGGTGGCCGCGCGCCTTACGGCCGAGATCGGGCAGGATGGGCTCGTGGCCCGGATGGGCGGCGACGAATTCGCCATCCTGCTGGATGGACGCCGCGATGCCGACGAGGCCTTCGCGCTCGCCGAGCGGATCCACCGCGTCTTCCGCGAGCCCTTCCGGCACGACAGCGTCGAGGTCCGCCTCCGGGCCACCATCGGCCTCGCGCTGAACGATGGCAGCGAAGCGTCCGAGGCCTATGCCGAACATGCCGACACGGCGCTGCATCACGCCAAGTCCCAGCGCCGGGGCGGAACCGCCATCTTCTCGAGCGAGCTGGCGGCCGCGGCGCGCCAGCATGCCGAAATCGAGCAGGCGCTGCGCGAAGCCATTGAAGCCGAAGATTTCGACGTGCATTTTCAGCCGATCCTGGCGATCGGCAGCAACCGGATCGTCGGCTTCGAGGCCCTCGCCCGCTGGCGCCATGCGCAAAAGGGCCCGATCTCGCCGGCGCTGTTCATCCCCATCGCCGAGCAGATCGGGGTCATCGAACCCCTGACCGACATCCTGCTGCGCAAGGCCGCCTCGGCCGCCGCCCGCTGGCCGGCAGATGTTTTCCTGTCGTTCAACCTCTCGGCCGACCAGCTCATCAAGCCGGGCGCGAGCCTGCGCATCCTCGCAGCGCTCGCCCAGGCGGGGCTGCCGCCCAGCCGCTTCGAGGCCGAGGTCACCGAAACCGCCATCATGCGCGACGTCGAGACCGCGCAGGCCACTATCGTCAATCTGCGCGCCGCGGGCGTCCACGTCACGCTGGACGATTTCGGCACAGGCTATTCGAGCTTCAGCCAGCTTCGCCACCTGTCGCTGGACAAGCTGAAGATCGACAAGAGCTTCATCGACAGCATCGCCGGCGACCACCGCGCCGCGAGCCTGGTCAACGGCATCATCAGCATGTGCTCGGACCTCGACCTCGACTGCGTGGCCGAGGGCATCGAGCATACCGACCAGCTTGCCATGGTGAAGGGCATGGGCTGCAACGCGGCGCAGGGCTACCTGATCTCGCGCCCGCTCAGCCCCGAAGCCACCATGGTGCTGCTCGGCGTTTCGGATCGCAGGCTCTGCGCCTGAAGCACTTCACTTCTCGACGAAGGCCTTCTCGATGACGTAGTGGCCCGGCCGGGAGGAGGAGCCTTCCTCGAAGCCCCGCGACTCCATCAACGCCACCATATCCTTGAGCATCGCCTCGGATCCGCAAATCATCACCCGGTCTTGCGCGGGATCGAGCGGCGGCAGCCCCGACTGCCGGGGGATCGAGCCATCCTCCAGCCCGCTCGTCACCCTGCCCATGTAGCGGAAGGGCTCGCGTGTCACGGTGGGATGATAGACGAGCTTTCCGGTGACGATCTCCGCCATGTACTCGTCGCCCAGGAGGCTGTTGACCACCTCCTCGCTGTAGCCCAGCTCGGCCACCGTCCGGCAGCCATGCAGCACAACGACCTTCTCGTAGCGCTCATAGACCGTGAAATCGCGGATGATGCTGGCAAACGGAGCGAAGCCAGTGCCCGTGGAAGCAAGATAGAGATTGCGCCCCGGCAGCAGATTGTCCTGCAAGAGGGTGCCGGTGCATTTGCGCCCGATGAGGATCGTGTCGCCGAGCCTGATGTTCTGCAGCCGCGAGGTCAGCGGTCCGTTCGGCACCTTGATCGAGAAGAACTCCAGCCCATCATCATGGTTGGGGCTCGCCATGGAGTAGGCGCGGAGCAGCGGCTTGCCGTCGACGTTCAGCCCGATCATCGCGAACTGGCCGTTCTCGAACCGAAAATGCGGATCGCGCGTGGTGCGGAACGAGAACAGCCGATCGGTCCAGTGATGAACCATCGTGACGGTCTCTTCCAGGAAAGCGGCCATGCTCGGGCTCCGGTCCAGTCGACGGCTCGTTTAATGGAGGTTGGATGGGTCAGCAACCATGACCTGGCTCAACGCCGGCCCGGTTCAGCCCCTCGCCGCGCACATGCGAGCCGTGCGCCTCGCTGCGGTTGACCCGAAGCGGCGAACGCCGCAGCTTCCGGCGATGACGCCGATAACCGCCCATGCCCCCGCTGCTGCAAGGCCGCTCATGCCGGTGCTGGCGGCACTGAGCGTCGCCCATCTTCTCAACGACCTGCTGCAGTCGATGATCCCGGCGATCTATCCGCTGATCAAGGAGGCCTACGCGCTGGATTTCGCGCAGGTCGGGCTGATCACGCTCGCCTTCCAGGTCAGCTCGTCCCTGCTGCAGCCGCTGCTCGGCTGGTTCACGGACCGCAGGCCCTGGCCCTACGCCATGGTGGCCGGCATGGGCGCCACGCTGGCGGGTCTTCTGGGCCTCGCCTTCGCGGTCAGCTATCCGATGGTGCTGGTGGCCGCCGCGCTGGTGGGCGTCGGCTCGGCCGTGTTCCACCCCGAAGCGACGCGCATGGCCCGCCACGCAGCGGCCGGCCAGCAGGGGCTGGCGCAGGGCGTCTTCCAGATCGGCGGTCATGCGGGCTACGCCATCGGCCCGCTGCTGGCCGCCGCCGTCATCGTGCCGCGCGGCCAGGACAGCCTCGCCTGGTTCTCGGGAGTCGCTCTCGCTGCGATGGCGCTGATGGCGTGGACGGCGAACCGCTACGTGGCCATGCGGCGCGAACAGGCCCAGCGGGCGCGCCAGGAGCCGTCCCGCAGCGTCGCCCAAGGAGCCGCCGGCGCCCGGGTGATGGTCGCGATGGCGATCCTCATCGCGCTGCTGTTCTCGAAGAACGCCTATCAGGCCAGCTTCACCTCATACTACACCTTCTACCTGATCGAGCGCTTCGGCGCCTCGGTGCAGCTCTCGCAGGTCATGCTGTTCGTCTATCTCGTCGTCGGCGCGCTCGGCGTGCTGGTCGGCGGGGTGGTCGGCGACCGCATTGGGCGCGGCAAGGTGATCTGGCTGTCTATTCTGGGCGCCCTGCCCTTTGCGCTGCTGCTTCCCCATGTCGACCTGTTCTGGACCGGCGTGCTCAGCGTCGTCATCAGCCTCATCATGTCGAGCGCCTTCTCGGCCATCCTGATCTACGCCATCGACCTCGTGCCGCACCGCGTCGGGCTGGTGGGCGGGCTGTTCTACGGGCTGGCCTTTGGCCTCGGCGGCCTCGCCGCCGCCGGCCTCGGCCTCGCGGCGGACCGCATCGGCATCGTCGAGGTGTTCAGGCTCTGCGCCTGGCTTCCCGCCGTCGGGCTGATCGCGCTCCTGCTGCCGAAGGCGCAGCCGGCGGGCTGACCGCTACACCACCACCTCGCGCATCGGCTGCGCCTCGACCTGGAAGACGCGCATGTAGCGCGAGATTTCGGTGTTGGGGCCCGTCGCCTTGGTCGGATTGTCGGAGATCTTCACAGCCGGCCGCCCGTTGGCTGACACGACCTTGCAGACCACGGAGATCGGGTCGAGCAGCCTGTCTCGCGCCAGCCCGCGGAAATCGTTGGTCAGCAGCGTGCCCCAGCCGAAGCCGAACCGCACCTTGCCGTGGAAATGCGCGTGGATCTTCTCGATGGCGTCCACGTCGAGGCCGTCCGAAAAGATGATCTGCCGCGTCATCGGATCGACGCCGCGCCCCTTCCACCAGGCGATGGCCTCTTCGCCGCCCTCGATCGGATCCTTGGAATCGATGCGGATGCCGGTCCATGCCTCCATCCATTTCGGCGCGCGGGCGAGGAAGCCCGAAGTGCCGTAGGTGTCTGGCAGGATGATGCGGAGGTTACCCTCATAATCCTGCTGCCAGTCGGCCAGCACCTGATAAGGCGCCTGCGCCAGGGCCTCGTCGGTTTCCGCCAGCGCGGAATAGACCATGGGCAGCTCGTGGGCGTTGGTGCCGATCGCCTCCACCTCGCGGCGCATGGCGATCAGGCAGTTGGACGTGCCGAGGAAGCTGTCGCCGAGCCCCTCGATCATCGCCTGCACGCACCAATCCTGCCACAGGAAGCCATGGCGCCGCCGCGTGCCGAAATCGGCGATGCGCAGATCCTTGAGCTTCTGCAGCCGCGTGATCTTCTCCCACACGCAGGTCATGGCGCGGGCATAGAGCACCTGCAGCTCGAAGCGGCCCAGGCCCCGCAGCACGGCGCGCGAGCGCAGCTCGTTGATGATCGCGAGCGCCGGGATCTCCCACATCGTGGTCTCGACCCAGGGCCCGTCGAAGGTCAGCTCGTACTGCCCGTCGCGGATCTCGAGATGGTATTCGGGAAGTCGCAGCGCCTCGAACCACTCGATGAAGTCCGGCGCGAACATCTGCCGACGGCCATAGAACATGTTGCCGCGCAGCCACGTGCTCTCCCCGCGCGAGAGCTTGAGCGTGCGCACATGGTCGAGTTGTTCGCGCAGTTCACCCGCATCGATGATGTCCGCCAGCCTGATGCGCGTCGTGCGGTTGATCAGCGAGAAGCAGGCCGTCGTGTCGCGCTGCCGCCGCCAGATCGTTTGCGCCATCAGGATCTTGTAGAAATCCGTGTCGAGCAGCGACCGGACGATCGGGTCGATCTTCCAGGTGTGGTTGTAGACGCGTTGCGCGAGGTCGGTCATGGGCTCAACTAAGTTCAGGCGGCGGCCAACCGCGAAATGACCACGGATCGAGGCCGATGGCGAGGGGCAAGCGCGCGGCGCCGGATTTTCGCCGGCCACTTGCTGGATAGCTCGCTTCGGTGAGCGCAGAAATCACCGTCATCGCGAGCGCAGCGAAGCGACCCAGCCTCGTAGGCGCCCCATGCGCTGGATTGCTTCGCGACGCTCGCAAAGACAGCTTGGATGGCGGCAAGAATACAGCCTACTTGAACGTCCACGCATACATCTCGCGCAGCACGTTCTTCTGCACCTTGCCCATGGTGTTGCGCGGCAGCTCGTCCACCACGAAGACGCGCTTTGGCTGCTTGAACTTGGCGAGCCTGCCTTCGAGCGCGGCCGCGATCTCGGCTGCATTGAGCGCGGCGCCCTTGGCGCGGACCACCACGGCCGTCACCGCCTCGCCGAAATCCTTGTGCGGCAGTCCGATCACGGCGCTCTCGACCACGCCCGGCAGCGCGTCGATCTCGCTCTCGACCTCCTTGGGATAGACGTTGTAGCCGCCGGTGATGATGAGGTCCTTGCCGCGGCCGAGGATGTGGACGTAGCCGCGCGCATCGATCTTGCCGAGGTCGCCGGTGATGAAGAAGCCATCGGGGCGGAACTCGGCGGCGGTCTTCTCGGGGTTGCGCCAGTAGCCCTTGAACACGTTGGGGCCCTTCACCTCGATCATGCCGATCTCCTCGGCGCCCAACTCCTCGCCCGTCTCGGGGTTCGTCACCCGCGCCGAAACGCCCGGCAGCGGGAAGCCCACCGTCCCCGGCACGCGCTCGCCGTCATGGGGGTTCGAGGTGTTCATGTTGGTCTCGGTCATGCCGTAGCGCTCGAGGATGGCGTGGCCGGTGCGCTGGCTCCAGTCGCGGTGCGTGTCGGCCAGCAGCGGCGCAGAGCCCGAGATGAACAGGCGCATATGCGCCGTGGCCTCCCGGGTCAGGCCGGGGTGATCGAGCAGCCGCACATAGAAGGTCGGCACGCCCATCATCGTCGTGGCGCGCGGCATCAGCGCCATCACCGCATCCGCATCGAACTTCGGCAGGAACAGCATCGACGCGCCCGACAGCAGCACGACGTTGGTGCCGACGAACAGCCCGTGCGTGTGGAAGATCGGCAGCGCATGCAGCAGCACGTCCGAGCTGGTGAAGCGCCAGTAATCCACCAGCGTCAGCGCATTGGAGGCGAGGTTGTCGTGGCTCAGCATCGCGCCCTTGGAGCGGCCCGTCGTGCCCGAGGTGTAGAGGATGGCCGCCAGATCGTCGGGCCCGCGATCGACATCCGCGTAGCGGCCCGGCTGGCTCGCCGCCTTCGTGATCAGGCTGCCCTCGCCGGCCGCATCCAGCGTCTCGACGGCGGCCCCACGCGCGATGGCGCCGATGCCCTCGGCCTTGGACGGATCGCAGACGACCAGCGCCGGCTCGGCATCGCCGATGAAGTAGTCCAGTTCGGCGAGCGTGTAGGCCGTGTTCAGAGGCAGGAACACGGCGCCCGCCCTCACGCAGGCGAGGTAGAGCATCAGCGCGCTCGCGCTCTTCTCCACCTGCACGGCCACGCGGTCACCGGGCTTCACGACGGCCCCGACCAGCGCGTGCGCGATGCGGGCGGAGATTGCCTCCGCGTCGCCATAGCTGATCGCGCCGCCGTCGGGCTGCGTGATGAAGGGGCTGGCCGGTGCCGGCATGCGCGAGCGGATGAGGTCGAAAAGATGGTTCGGCATGGACGATCCTGACGCCGCGCTGGCCCGGCGGCGAACGGGGTTAGAGCCGACCATACGACCAAGTCAATTCGCCCGGCGCATGCCGCATGCCCGGCCGGATGAGAATGTCCTTGCCAATCCGGGCCGCCGGACTACCTGATGGACGTCCAAGCCCGGCGCAAGTCCGGGCATGTCCCCGGAGAGGAAACGATGCAGACACGTCGAGTTGTGGCCCTGTGGGCCGCCGCCACCGCTTTCGCGGCCATGGCCCCCGGCTTCGCGACGGCCCAGTCCTGGCCGCAGCGCCCGATCACCTTCATCGTGCCCTTCGCAGCAGGCGGCGGCACCGATGCCTTCGCCCGTCCGCTCGCCGCCCAGATCGAGAACCAGATCGGCCAGCGCGTCGTCATCGAGAACCGCGCCGGAGCCGGCGGCACCACGGGCGCCTCGGCCGCCGCCAAGGCTGCGCCTGACGGCTACACCTTCTTCATCGGCGCCGCGCACCACGCCATCGCACCCGCGCTCTACCCCAAGCTCGACTACAACATCGAGACGGACCTGATCCCCATCGGGCTCGTCGCCACGCCGCCGCAGGTCATCGTGGTCCATCCCGGCAAGGTGCAGGCCAAGACGCTGGCGGAGTTCATCGCGCAGCTGAAGGCCAACCCCGGCAAGCTCAACTACGGCTCGGCCGGCAACGGAACGACACACCATCTCACCGGCGAGCTCTTCAAGCTGCAGGCCGGCGTCAACCTCGTCCATGTGCCCTATCGCGGCGCGGGCCCGGCGCTGGCCGACCTCATCGCCGGCCAGATCGACGCCATGTTCGACGGCCTCGGCTCCTCGGCGGCGCAGATCCAGGGCGGCTCGCTGCGCGGCCTCGCGGTGGCGGCGCCGAAGCGCTCGCCCGCCATCCCCGACGTGCCGACCACGGCCGAGGCGGGTCTGCCCGGCTTCGAGGTCGCCACCTGGTACGCGATCTGGGCGCCCAAGGGCACGCCGGCCGACGTGGTGGAGCGCATGGGCAAGGAGCTGCGCACCGCGCTCGCTTCCCAGCCGATCCGCGACGCCTGGGCCCGCAACGGCTCGGACATCCCGACCCTGATGGGCGCCGAGTTCGCCACCTTCCTCAAGGCCGAGATCGCCCGCTGGGGCAAGGTCGTGAAGGACGCCAACGTCGGGCTCTGAG
>JAIXZF010000031.1 GCA_027489835.1 Hyphomicrobiales bacterium | reverse complement strand
TCGCGGCGCGTCATCGCCACCTTGCAGATGCGCTATGTCGCCGAGACCGGCGTGCGCAATCTGCGCATCAAGCACAACAACATGCTGGGCTACTTCATCGAGGTGGCGCAGGCGGCGGGCGAGACTTTCGTGCAGGAGCCGCTGCGCCGCACCTTCGTGCACCGCCAAACCATGGCCGGCGCGATGCGCTTCACCTCGGCCGAACTCGGCGAGCTGCAGGACAAGATCGCCTCCGCCGCGGACCGTGCGCTGAGGCTGGAGCTTGCCCTGTTCGCAAGCCTGCGCGCCGAGGTTCTGGCGGCTGCGGCCCCCATCCGGCAGGCGGCAGAGGGGGTGGCGCTCGTCGACGTGGCCGCCGGGCTCGCCGAGCTCGCCGCCGATCTCGACTGGCGCCGGCCCCTGGTCGAGGCCGGTACGGCGCTGGCCATCGCTGGCGGGCGCCACCCGGTGGTCGAGGCGGCGCTGCGGCGCGACGGCCAGCCCTTCGTCGCCAATGACTGCGACCTGACGGGCGAGGGCGGCGGCCGCATCATGCTGATCACCGGGCCCAACATGGCCGGCAAGTCGACCTATCTGCGCCAGACGGCGCTGATCGTGATCCTCGCGCAGATGGGCTCCTTCGTTCCGGCAGCCTCGGCGCGCATCGGCGTGGTCGACCGGCTGTTCAGCCGTGTGGGAGCGGCCGATGACCTCGCGCGCGGCCGCTCGACCTTCATGGTCGAGATGGTCGAGACCGCCGCCATCCTCAACCAGGCGGGCCCGGGCTCGCTGGTCATCCTCGACGAGATCGGGCGCGGCACGGCGACCTTCGACGGCCTCTCCATCGCCTGGGCCGCCATCGAGCACCTGCACGAGGTCAACCGCTGCCGGTCCCTGTTCGCCACGCATTTCCACGAGCTGACCGCGCTGGCCGATGCCTGGCCGCGCCTCGTCAACGCCACGGTCAGGGTCACCGAATGGAATGGCGACGTGGTCTTTTTGCATGAGGTCGTGCCCGGCGCGGCCGACCGGTCCTATGGCATCCAGGTCGCCAAGCTCGCCGGTCTGCCGCCGGCCGTGGTGGAGCGCGCCCGCATCCTGCTCGCCGAGCTGGAAAAGACCGAGCGCGAGAAGCCCAGGCCGGCCCGCCTTGACGAGCTGCCGCTCTTCGCCACTCCCGCGCGTCATGCCCCCGCGCCGGCGCCGAAGCCCGATGCCCTGCGCGCCGCGCTGGCTGACATCGACCCCGACGAGATGACGCCGAAGGAGGCGTTGGAGGCGCTCTACAGGCTCAAGCGCGCCGAAAAGGACTGAGGCCCCACCGTCAGCCGCGCCTTACAGCCCGTTGTGAACGTCCGTCGCCGCCACTGCGGCATGGCCCATGGCGATGACGACCTGATCGAGCCCCTTGACCACGCCGCCGATGGCGTAGAGCCCCTCCACCGAGCTGCGGCAATGATCGTCGACGAGGATCGAGCCGCAATCGCCCCGCTCGGCGCCCAGGGACGCCGCCAGCGACGAGCGCGGGATGAGCCCAAGCGCCGAGTAGATCGAATCGAAGCGATGCGTGCGCCCATCCGCGGTTTCGAGAAGGGCCAGCCGTCCGCCTTCCGTCTCGATCCGCGTCACGCCCTCGCCGACGATGCGGATGCGATGGGCCTCGGCCTTGCCGCGCTCCTCCTCCGTCAGTTCGAGCCGCCGCGCGCCGCGCTCGGCCATCATCAGCAGCGTGGTGTCGGCGCCGTAGGTCCTCGCCATGAACACGGCCTCGCCCAGGCCCCGCGCGCCGTGGCCGATCACGGCGATGCGCTGGCCGCGCGCCTCGTAGCCGTCGCAGATGGGGCAATAGCGCACCAGCCCGCGCCGGATCGCCTGCGGCAGGTCGGGCAGATCGGGCTCGATGTCGTCCGAGCCCGTGGCGAGGATGACGCGGCGCGCCATGATCGGGCGGTGTCCATCCACCTGCGCTTCGAACCAGCCTTGGCCGGTCCGCTCCAGCGCCGTCACCTCGCCCTCCAGCCTGACCTCCCCATAACGGTCGAGATGCGAGCGCTGCCGGGCCATCAGCTCCGATCCTCCGATGCCCTCGGGAAAGAACGGGATGTTGTGGCTGACCGGAATCCAGGCGGCGCGCGGGTCGCCGGCGTCGACCATGGCGAAGCTGCGCCCGAACCGGGCGAGATAGAGCCCGGCCGTCAGCCCTGCCGGCCCGCCGCCGATGATGAGGCAGTCGAGCGCCGGCGCGACAGCGGCGCTCGGTGCGGGAGTCTCCCGGCTGGTCATGGATGGTGTCCGCAAACGAGGGCAGAGGGGTCAACGCGCTTTCCCCCGATTTGTGCCGCCTGGCGGCGGCTTGACCCCCGCCTCAAGCTGCGCCACCCAAGTCGGCATGATGTCGGGACCTTTCCTGAGAATGGCGGGCGCCTGCCTCCTGGCCGCGTCGCTGGCGGCGCCTGCGCTCGCGCAATCGGCACGGGAGAGGGTGGCGATCCCCTTCCATGGCGATCCGCGCGTGCGTGTCGAGCGGCCGGATGGGCCGATCCCGCGCAATCTCAGGGTCGTGACCGACGATGAGTTCCCGCCCTTGCATTTCGCCGATGCGGATGGGCAGCCCGTCGGGTTCTCGGTGGAACTGATGCGCGCGGTGTGCGAACGGCTTGCCGTCGCCTGCACCATCCAGGCCCGGCGCTTCGACACGCTGGCGCAGGCGCTGGCCGACGGTCAGGCCGATGTGATCGCCGCGGCCATCCCCGTAACGGCCGCGCTCAAGTCGCGCTTCCAGG
The DNA here is from genome assembly GCA_027489835.1 of Hyphomicrobiales bacterium. Lineage (GTDB taxonomy): Bacteria > Pseudomonadota > Alphaproteobacteria > Rhizobiales > Beijerinckiaceae > Allobosea. The sequence goes on along the minus strand of JAIXZF010000031.1, from coordinate 3,107 downwards.
TCAGCCGGGTCTATCATCGCTTTCCGGCCCGCTTCGTCGGCGCCGCCGGCTTTGCGCCGGCCCGCATCGACGCGGGACTTGAAGGCGTCCGCGTCGCCGTCGCCCGCGAGACGGCCCATGCCGCCTTCCTCGCGGAGCACTTCCCGAAGGCCCGGCGCGAGGAACTGCCAGATTGGGACAGCGCGCTCGCTGCGCTCCAGCACGGGGAGGCGGACCTCGCTTTCGGCGACGGGCAGGCGGCCGCGATCTGGCTGGGAGCGGCGGGTGCGGCACGCTTCGGCTTTGCCGGCGGGGCCTATCACAGCATCCGGCATTTCGGCGAAGGCATCGGCTTCGTGCTGCGGCCGGACGAGCCCAACCTCAAGCGCGCCGTCGATTTCGCGCTGCAGGGTCTGTGGGATGACGGCACCTATGCGCGTCTCTTCCTGAAGTATTTCCCCGTCAGCCCGTTCTGACGCCTGCCGCGGTTGACGCCGCGCCCACGCTTCGCCACAACCGCGCGCCTCACCCATCGCGCGAAACGCCGTCATGCCCTCCTTCGATCCAGCTCTCCTCGATGCAGCGCGCGCCTCCGCCGCATGGCCCTTCGAGGAAGCGCGCAAGCTCGTGGCGCGGCTCGAGCGAAGCGGCAAGCGCGAGGCGCTGTTCGAGACCGGCTACGGCCCTTCGGGCCTGCCGCATATCGGCACCTTCGGCGAGGTCATGCGCACCACCATGGTCCGCAAGGCCTTCGAGGTGCTGACCGAGGGGCGTATCCCCACGCGGCTGCTGGTGTTCTCGGATGACATGGACGGGATGCGCAAGGTGCCCGACAACGTGCCCGACCCGGCGGCATTGATGCCCCATCTGCAGCGCCCGCTCAGCGATGTGCCCAACCCGTTCGAGGGGCCGGAGCCCACCTTCGGCCGGCACAACAACGCCATGCTGAGGCGCTTCCTCGACCATTTCGGCTTCGACTACGAGTTCGCCAGCGCCACCGATTATTACCGCTCCGGCCGCTTCGACGCCGTGCTGCTGCGCGCCGCCGAGCGCTACGGCGAGATCATGGCGGTGATGCTGCCGACGCTCGGCCCCGAGCGGCAGGCGACCTACAGCCCCTTCCTGCCGATCTCGCCGAAGACGGGCCGGGTGCTTTACGTTCCGATGAAGCATGTCGACGCGAAGGCCGGCGCCATCACCTTCGCCGACGAGGATGGAAGCGAGGTCACGCTGCCGGTCACCGGCGGGCAGGTGAAGCTGCAGTGGAAGCCGGATTTCGGCATGCGCTGGGCGGCGCTCGACGTCGATTTCGAGATGTTTGGCAAGGACCATCAGACCAATGCCGGCATCTACGACCGCATCTGCGCCATCCTCGGCGGCGTGCCCCCGGAGCATTACGTCTATGAGCTCTTCCTCGACGAGAACGGCCAGAAGATCTCGAAGTCCAAGGGCAACGGCCTGACCATCGACGAGTGGCTGACCTATGGCCCGCGCGAAAGCCTGTCGCTGTTCATGTATGCCAAGCCGCGCGAGGCGAAGCGGCTCTATTTCGACGTGATCCCGCGCGCGGTGGACGACTATGTCCAGTTCCTCGGCGGCTACGAGAAGCAGGACTGGAAGAACCGGCTGGGCAATCCGGCCTGGCACATCCATGGCGGCGCGCCGCCCGCGCCCGAGCTGGTGGCGCAAGGCGGCCAGGAGGAGGCGAACGCGCCGCGCACGGCGGTCACCTTCGGCCTTCTGCTCAACCTCGTCGGCGTCGCCAACAGCGAGGACAAGGCCGTGCTCTGGGCCTTCCTCAAGCGCTACGCGCCCGGCGTCTCGGCCGAGAGCCATCCGCGTCTCGATGCGCTGGTGGGCCACGCAATCGCCTATTTCCGCGACTTCGTGAAGCCGGCCAAGCGCTTCCGCGCCGCCGACGAGGTCGAGGCCGAGGCCTTCCGCAGGCTGGACGCGGCGCTCGCCGCGCTGCCGGCCGACGCCACGCCGGAGGCGATCCAGGACACGGCGCTCGACGTCGCCCGCGCCGTTCCGCGCTACCAGAACTTCGCCGCCAAGGGCGCGACGCCGGAGCGGCCCGGCGTCAATGGCGATTGGTGGAAGGCCGTCTACCAGGTGCTGCTGGGCGAGGAGCAGGGGCCGCGCTTCGGTTCCTTCGCCGCGATCTACGGCATCGCCAACACCCGCGCCCTGATCGGCAAGGCGCTGTCGGGCGGGCTTATCGCGGAGCACGAGGCCTTTCTGGACGCGCGCCGGTGAAACTGGCCAGTGGCCCTGTGCCCCCGCCGATCACGCGCCTGACTGGGATCAAAGCGTCAGACCGCATCCTGGGCCATGCCCCACTCCTCATCCTGAGCCTGTCGAAGGATGAGCGGAGCAACAGCACATTCTGGAACTCATCCTTCGACAGGCTCAGGATGAGGGCCGGGGGAAATGAACGGCCGCGAGGTGCTGGGCTGCCAAGTAAAGGGCTGCAAGGCCCATGCTGACACCGCTCACCCTCGCCCTCGCCGGCCTCTCGGTCCTCGCCACCTCCATCCTCTCCGGCGTGGTCGGCATGGCGGGCGGCATGATCCTGATGGGCATCCTCCTGATGCTCATGCCGGTGACGGCGGCGATGGTGCTCCATGCCGTCACGCAGATCGCGTCGAATGGCTGGCGGGCCTTCCTCTGGCGCGGCTATATCGACTGGCGGATCATCGCGGGCTACGCGGCCGGCTCATTCGCGGTGTTCCTGGTGATGAAGTTCGTGGCCGTGCTGCCGGCCAAGGCCGTCGTCTACATCGGCATGGGCATCACGCCCTTCATCGTGCTCGCGCTGCCGATGCGCTTCGTGCCGGAGATCACGAGGAAGGGCGCGCCCGCTTTGTGCGGGGCTGCGGTGATGTTCGTGCAGCTGCTCGCCGGCGTCGCGGGCAATGTGCTCGACGTGTTCTTCCAGCGCAGCGGCCTCGACCGCAAGACGGTGGTCGCCACCAAGGCCGCCTCGCAGGTGCTGGCCCACATCCAGCGCGCCGCCTTCTTCGGCGCCTTCGCCATCAGCGGCGACATCTTCCCGCTCTGGGTCTATGCCGGCTCGATCGCCATCGCCATGCTGGGCGCCTCGCTCGCCGCGATGATCCTGCACC
>JAIXZF010000062.1 GCA_027489835.1 Hyphomicrobiales bacterium | reverse complement strand
AGTCCGAGCTTGGGCAGCGAGCGGATCATGAATCGGGTCCCGACGAATCGCGCGAGGCGGTGACGCGCCCCTGGCCGCTGTTTTGAACGCGAAATGAGGCCGCGCAACGAAAAACGCGCGGAAGCCGTCGCCGGATCGTCAGCGCCCCGGGGTCCAGGGCTGATAGGCCCCTTCCGATTTCGGGTGCGCGGAGGAGGAGATCGCCGAGCCTGCCGGCCTGTATGCGCCCGGCGTGCCAGTCATGTTGGGAACGTGCGGCTTCTCCCAGCCGCGCGCCGTGTAGCTCTCCTGCGAGGGCGCGATGTCGACCGTGTGGCTCATCCAGCCTTTCCAGCCCGGCGGGATCGCCGAGGCCTCGGCGAGGCCGGCGTAGACCACCCAGCGCCGCTCATAGCCCAGCGCCGGGTCGATCCGGCCGCCGCGCGTGCGGTAATACTGATTGCCGAACTCGTCCTTGCCGACCAACTCGCCTGTGCGCCAGGTCGCGAAACGCGTGCCGAGCGTCTGGCCGTTCCACCAAGTGAAAAACTGAAGCAGGAAGGTCTTCATCGCGAAATCTCCGGCTGCGGTCCGCGCCGCCCATGCAGGAAGCGGCGCGGAGCTGGGCGCGTCGGCCTGCTTATGCCGGCCCGGCGCCCCCATGTCCAGCTTGCGCCGTGCCTGGGGGCCTATGGCTGATGCCCGGCTTGCGACGGAATGCGGTGCGATTCTCCCGAAGCAGCTTTTGCCGGGGACAGATTCGGCGATGCCCCGATTCGGCCATGTTCCTGCCATGATCTGCCGTGCCCGCCGGCCGGTTTCGATCCAGTTTTCAGCGCGTTGCAGGCGGGCTTTTCGACCTGCGCCGCAGCATGGAGCGTTAGGGTGTGGTTAACCATATTCGATGGCGCCTCAGAGAGAGAATTCGCCTTCACGGACGGCTCGAAACGAGTCACGCTGATGTTGCGTCAGATGATTCCATCCGCCTTTTCCGGGCCTTAGCGCCGGACCTTTCAAGTTATCCCCAACATCCACAGGCAGACACAAGATGTAGTGCCGGGGTCGTCGGCTACGTACAAAACCTTGACGCCGGTCCCGAGTTGGAACAAGGTTTGGAACGTCGCGTTGTCCGCAGCACGGCTTGCCGGAAGGCGGGTCGAGACGTCGGAAGATCGATGTCCAAGCGTTGGGTTCGGCCCTGTTCGGCCGGTGCGTGAAAGACAGCATTTTCCACTGATGCGCGGTCGCAGGACGCCAAGAGGCGCCGGGTTCAACCGGAGGCCGACAGGGGTTTCAAGACAGGGCTGACCATGAGCCGGATCCGGTTTGGCGGATGCGGGCCGGCTTCGTGTCGGCGACACAATTGAGGGAAGAACAATGAAGATCGATCGTCGTTTCACCACCGCGGGCCAGTCGCCTTACGCCCCCATCGCGTTCCGCGAGACGGTGAGCGAGATTCGCAATCCCGACGGCTCGATCGTCTTCCGCCTCGAGGGCATCGAGGTGCCCGAGGCCTGGAGCCAGGTGGCTTCCGACGTCTTGGCGCAGAAGTATTTCCGCAAGGCCGGCGTGCCAGCTCGGCTGAAGAAATTCGAGGAGAATGACGTTCCGTCCTTCATCTGGCGTTCGGTGCCAGACGAGGCCGCGCTCGCGGCCCTGCCGGAAGATCAGCGCTATGGCTCGGAAATCTCTTCCAAGCAGGTGTTCGACCGCCTTGCCGGCTGCTGGACCTATTGGGGTTGGAAAGGCGGCTACTTCACTTCCGAAGCTGACGCGCAGACCTTCTATGACGAACTGCGCTTCATGCTGGCCCAGCAGATGGTCGCGCCGAACTCGCCGCAATGGTTCAACACCGGCCTGCATTGGGCCTATGGTATTGACGGGCCTAGCCAGGGCCATTTCTACGTCGATTACAAGACCGGCAAGCTGGTGAAGTCGAAGTCGAGCTACGAGCACCCGCAGCCCCATGCCTGCTTCATCCAGGGCGTCGCGGACGATCTGGTCAACGAGGGCGGCATCATGGATCTGTGGGTCCGTGAAGCGCGCCTCTTCAAGTACGGCTCGGGCACCGGCTCGAACTTCTCGGCCCTGCGGGGCGAAGGCGAGAAGCTCGCCGGCGGCGGGCGTTCTTCGGGCCTGATGAGCTTCCTCAAGATCGGCGACCGCGCTGCGGGCGCGATCAAGTCCGGCGGCACCACGCGGCGTGCCGCCAAGATGGTCGTCGTCGACGCCGACCATCCGGACATCGAGACCTATATCGACTGGAAGGTGAAGGAGGAGCAGAAGGTCGCGGCCCTCGTGACCGGCTCCAAGACCGTGCAGAAGCACATGAAGGCCGTGATGAAGGCCTGCGTGAACTGCGAAGGCCATGGCGACGATTGCTTCAACCCGGAGAAGAACCCGGTCCTGAAGAAAGAGGTGAAGCTTGCACGCCGCGCCATGGTGCCGGACAACTACATCAAGCGCGTCATCCAGTTCGCCAAGCAGGGTTATACGGACATCTCGTTCGACACCTACGACACCGACTGGGATTCCGAGGCCTACAACACGGTCGCCGGCCAGAACTCCAACAACTCGGTGTCGATCAAGGACGATTTCCTGCGTGCGGTGGAAGCCGATGGCGACTGGAAGCTGACCGCCCGCACCACCGGCAAGGTAACGAAGACGCTGAAGGCGCGCGATCTGTGGGAGAAGATCGGCTACGCGGCCTGGGCCTCGGCCGATCCGGGCCTGCACTTCAACACCACGATGAACGACTGGCACACCTGCCCGGCGACGGGCCCGATCCGGGCCTCGAACCCGTGCTCGGAGTACATGTTCCTCGACGACACGGCCTGCAACCTCGCCTCTGCCAACCTGCTGCAGTTCTATGATCGCCAGGTCAAGGCGTTCGACCATGCCGGCTATGAGCATCTGTGCCGGCTCTGGACCATCGTGCTCGAAATCTCGGTGATGATGGCGCAGTTCCCGTCCAAGCCGATCGCGGAGCTCTCCTATGAGTACCGCACGCTTGGCCTGGGCTACGCCAATATTGGCGGCCTGCTGATGACCATGGGCCTCGGCTACGACTCCGACGAGGGCAGGGCGCTCGGCGGCGCGCTGACCGCGATCATGACCGGCATCGCCTACGCCACCTCAGCCGAAATGGCGAAGGAGCTTGGGCCTTTCCCCGGCGCCAAGAACCGCTCGGCCGATGGGCTGACCAACACGCAGCACATGCTGCGCGTGATCCGCAACCATCGCCGCGCCGCCCATGGCGAGGCCACCGGCTATGAGGGGCTTTCGGTGGCGCCCGTTCCGCTGGACCATGCGTCGTGCCCCGAGCCCGTGCTCGTGGAGCGCGCCCGGCTGGCCTGGGACCGCGCGCTGGAGCTCGGCACGCAGCATGGCTACCGCAACGCCCAGGCGACCGTGATCGCGCCCACCGGCACGATCGGACTCGTCATGGATTGCGACACCACCGGCATCGAGCCCGACTTCGCGCTGGTGAAGTTCAAGAAGCTGGCCGGCGGCGGCTACTTCAAGATCATCAACCGCGCCGTTCCGGATGCGCTCCGCGCGCTGGGTTATTCCGAAGCGCAGATCGCCGAGATGGAGGCCTATGCCGTCGGCCACGGCACGATCGCGCAGGCCCCGGCCATCAACCGCACGACGCTGGCGGCCAAGGGCTTCACGCCCGAGAAGCTGGACGCGGTCGAGAAGGGCATGAAAAGCGCCTTCGACATCAAGTTCGTCTTCAACAAGTGGACGCTGGGCGAGGACTTCCTGACCGGCACGCTCAAGGTTCCGGCCGAGAAGCTGACCGATCCGAGCTTCGACCTCCTCAGCCATCTCGGCTTCTCGAAGGCCGACATCGAAGCGGCGAACGTGCATGTTTGCGGCGCGATGACGCTGGAAGGCGCGCCCTTCCTCAAGCTCGAGCACTACAAGGTGTTCGATTGCGCCAATCCGTGCGGCCGTCTCGGCAAGCGCTATCTGTCGGTCGACAGCCACATCCGCATGATGGCGGCGGCGCAGCCCTTCATCTCGGGCGCGATCTCCAAGACCATCAACATGCCGAACGACGCCACCGTCGAGGACTGCAAGAGCGCCTACATGCTCTCCTGGCGTCTCGCGCTGAAGGCCAACGCGCTCTACCGCGACGGCTCTAAGCTCTCGCAGCCGCTGAATTCCGCGCTCATCGCCGATGAGGATGAGGAGGAGGATGCCGTCGAGGCCATGATGGCGCTGCCGGCCGCCGCAAAGGCTGCGGCGCTCTCCGAGAAGATCGTGGAGCGCATCATCGAGCGCGTGGAGCGCAACCGCGAGCGCGAGCGCCTGCCCGACAGGCGCAAGGGCTACACCCAGAAGGCCGTGGTCGGCGGCCACAAGGTCTACCTGCGCACGGGCGAATACAATGACGGGCGCATCGGCGAGATCTTCATCGACATGCACAAGGAAGGCGCCGCCTTCCGAAGCCTGATGAACAACTTCGCCATCGCCGTGTCGCTCGGCCTGCAATATGGCGTTCCGCTGGAAGAGTATGTGGAGGCCTTCACCTTCACCCGCTTCGAGCCGGCCGGCTTCGTGCAGGGCAACGACTCGATCAAGAACGCGACCTCGATCCTCGACTACGTGTTCCGCGAGCTCGCCATCTCCTATCTGCAGCGCTACGACCTCGCGCATGTCGACCCCTCCGAGATCGGCAACACCGTGCTCGGCAAGGGCGAGGCGCAGTCCGAGATCGGCGGCGTGCCGCAGAACGCGGCCCAGCAGGCCGTCTCCAAGGGCCTGCT
>JAIXZF010000189.1 GCA_027489835.1 Hyphomicrobiales bacterium | reverse complement strand
GGCGTGACGACCACGCAAGTGTCCGCAACGATCACGACATTGAGTCTTTCCAGCGCCTTGCGCAGGCCGGTTCGATCGGTTTCTCGCAGCACATGGCGGCCCGTGCAGGCATAGATCGGCACGCGCGCCGGACGGCCGTCCAGCAACTGGCCGAGAGCCTGCATCTCGTCGAGCGACAGATGGGGGCTGCCGATGGCGACGGCGTCGATCCGCGCCGCGTCGGAGATGGTGGAGAGCCCGGCCTGCGCCGCGCGGAAGAGGGCCGGCGTCACGGCGACAACGGAGACCGGAGCGAGGCCGCCCAGCGCCGCCTCGCGCGTCGGGGCTTCGGGCGTGACGCCCGCGATATGGAAGAGACCCACGCCGCCGCTCGAGGCCGCCGCCGCGCCGAAAGCCTTCAGCCGGTCTTCGCTGACCGGGGTCCGTACGCCAGTCACGACGCCGATTGCGCCGCCGATCTCCCGGCCGAACAGGGTGCCGAGCACGGGCCAGGCCCAATCGCTGGCGAGAAGTGCCTGCGGCAGGCCAGACAGGTCAACCTCGACCGTGGCCAGGCGATTTTCGGGCAGGTGCAGCCCGCAATGCGGCGCGCGGCCGGTGATGGCGCAGGCGATGTCGAGATAGTCGCCATAGCGGTTGGTGCGCGCGCCCAGCACCGAGTTGCAGAAGGCGACGGCATTGCTCTCGCCCCAGGCCACGTCTGTGCCGCGGGCGGGCCGATGGCCGGCCTGATAGGGCGCGCAGGTCCAGCTCCGCTCGCAGCCCATGGCCTCGTAGGCCAGCATCAGCCGGCGCGCCATGTCCCGCGTCGCGCCGCGGAGATGACTGGCGGAACAGCCCGTGAGGTCGAGCGCGCCGACGTTCAGAGTGGACCTGACCGCGACCTTCGCGCCCAGCCGCACGAGTTCCTCGGCGAACAGCGTGCCGGCGTCGCCATGGTAGAGCGCGCCGTCGATGTGGGCAGAGGCGACCTCGATGAGCCTCGGCGCTCCCAGGAGCCGCGCGCTCTCGGCCACGACGCGCATGGCCATGGCGTGGCCATCCGAACCAGCCGCGATGGCGGCTTCGGCGGGGGACAGGATGCTCATGGCATGCCCTCGTGCTCGGCGATGGCGGCATCCACGAAGAGACCGGCCGCGCCGAGATAGGCCTCGGGCTCGAACAGGGCCCGCAGCCGCTCGGGGCCGAGCGCGGCGCCGATGCGTCCATCCTCGGCGAGAACATCGCGCAGGTGCCGGTTCTGGGCAAGCGCCGCGCGGCAGGCCTCGTCCACCGCATGGTGGGCCTCGAGGCGGCCCAGGGTCGCGCCCAAGGCCATCATCACCGCCTCGGCCATCACGAGGCCGTTCGTCGTGTCGATGTTGGCGCGCATCCGGTCCGGCCGCACGTCGAGCCCTTCCGCCAGCGCGATGGCCGTCTTCAGCGCGCCTGCCGTGAGCCTCAGCAGTTCCGGCAGCGTGCGCCATTCGGCGTGCGCCGGGCCTGCGGCGCGCTCATGCTCGTGCATCTGCGCTGCCATGATGGTCGCGACGAGGCCGGGCGCCTGCAGGCCGGCCGAGACGAGCAGCGCGGACAGCACAGGGTTGCGCTTGTGGGGCATGGTGGAGGAGCCGCCACGGCCCGGCGCGGCGGGCTCGAAGGCCTCCTGCACGTCGGTCTGCATCATCAGCGTCACGTCGCGGCCGATCTTGCCGAGCGTTCCGCACAGGATGCCGCAAAAGGCTGCCATCTCGGCAATGCGGTCGCGCGCCGCGTGCCATGGCATTGCCGGCAGGGCGAGGCCGAGTTCCATCGCCAGGCGTTCCGCCACCGCAGGGCCCTTCGAGCTAAGCGAGGCCAGCGTGCCGGCCGCGCCGCCGAACTGGAGCGCCAACACGCGGGGGGCGCTCTCGGCGAGCCGCTGGCGCGTCCGCGTGACGCCGCCGAGCCAGCCCGCCGCCTTGAGGCCGAAAGTGACCGGCAACGCGTGCTGCAGCACGGTGCGCCCGATCATCGGCGTGTCGCGATGACGATGCGCCAGCGTCGCCAGGGCCGACGCCAGCTGGCTGAGCCCCAGGTCGAGCAGATCCGAAACGTCGCGCATCTGCAGCGCGAGCGCCGTGTCCATGACATCCTGCGTGGTCGCGCCCCAATGGACATAGGCCTGCCCGTCAGGGTCGACCCGCGCCGTCAGCAGCTTGACGAGGGGAATGACAGGCGTGCCGGCCCTGGCCGTGCCTTCGGCGATCGCGGCGGCCATCTCGTTGACGTCCTCGTCGTGGAGCCCCTCGACGGCGCGCGAAATGGCGGAGGCGGCGCCGGACGGGATCACGCCTTCCAATCCTTCGGCCCGCGCCAAGGCGGCCTCGAAGGCCAGCATGCGGCGGACATAGCCGTGATCCGACAGGATGGCGTCGGCGCGCTCGTCGTTCATCAGCGCATCGAACAGGTGGAAGCCGTGTGTGCCCGACATGATGCTCCGCCTCGCCGCCCCTTGCGCGGCCGCGCCTTTGTCCTCGATAACGGGACGCGCACCGGCGCGACAAGCCAGCACGGAATGGCGGAGCGAACAATGGCGATGAAGATGTCCGGCGAGGTGACCTTGCCAGCAAGCCGTGATGTGGTCTGGGCGAAGCTCAACGATCCGGAGGCGCTGAAGGCGTGCATCCCCGGCTGCGAGGAGCTGGTGAAGGACGACGACACCCATTTCTCGGCCGTGGCCAAGATCAAGCTCGGGCCGGTCAAGGCCACGTTCCGCGGCAAGGTGGAGCTCAGCGAACTCGATCCGCCCAATGGCTACGTCATCAGCGGGGAAGGCGAGGGCGGCATCGCCGGCTTCGCCAAGGGCGGCGCGAAGGTGACGCTGACCGACGCCGAGGGCGGAGGCACGCTGCTGAGCTACGAGGTCGACGCGCAGGTCGGCGGCAAGATCATGCAGCTCGGCTCGCGTCTGATCGATTCGGTCGCCAAGAAGTACGCTGACGAGTTCTTCGCCAAGTTCGCGGCGCTCGTCGCCGCCTGAGCCCTGCCACGAGCGGTTCGTGGCGGAGCCGCCGCCTTGACGTTCGCATCGGCGCCGCGACGACGCCTTGGTGCCAGCCGTCCCCACCTGCGCCATTGGGCTGAAATCAGCTGAAATCGCGTCGAAACGAGCCTGATCTTATTTTCGGGCCCCCGCTTGACGGCCGAAAAACGGAGGTTCACTCTGGTTTTCAGGAAATGCGGCGTCCGGTGAGGGATCACCTGCTGCTGTCCGTCCCGCTTCCTCGAAGCAGGCCGGGCCGAGGCTTTGGCGCACGGATCATCCTGCCAATAACAACGGATCGCGCGCGGCTCCCCCGCGACGTGGGTTCACGAGGAGGAAAGAGTTCATGGCCGCCGTCTCGATGACGGTGAACGGCAAAGCCGTCACCGCAGATGTCGAACCGAGGACCTTGCTGGTCCAGTTCATCCGCGAAAACCTGAAGCTGACCGGCACCCATGTCGGCTGCGACACCAGCCAGTGCGGCGCCTGCGTGGTGCATGTCGATGGCAAGGCGATGAAGTCCTGCACGCTGCTCGCCGTGCAGTGCAATGGCGCCTCGATCGTCACCATCGAGGGGCTGGCCGGCGCCGATGGCACGCTGCATCCGATGCAGGCCGCCTTCCGCGAGCATCACGGCCTCCAGTGCGGCTTCTGCACGCCCGGCATGATCATGTCCGCGGTCGACATCGTGAACCGCAAGGGCTCGGACCTCGACGAGCACACCATCCGCGAGGAGCTGGAAGGCAACATCTGCCGCTGCACCGGCTACCACAACATCGTCCGCGCCGTGGAGACGGGTGCCAAGGCCATGGCCGGCTCGGCGCCGGTCCGGCAAGCCGCCGAGTGAGGGCAGTCGGCAGTCGGCATTCGGCAGTCGGTTCACCACCACGCCAAGACCGCTGACGGCCGCTCGACTGCCCACTGCCGACTGCCAACTGCAAAGCAGATCAGCAATCGGGAGAGACCACCATGTCCGCCACAGGGATCGGCGCCTCCGTCCGGCGCAAGGAAGACCACCGCTTCATCACCGGCGCAGGCCGCTACACCGACGACATCAACCGGCCCGATCAGGCCCATGCCTACTTCCTGCGCTCGCCGCATGCGCATGCCACGATCAACCGCATCGATGCGACCAAGGCCATGGCCATGCCCGGCGTGCTCGCGGTGCTCACCGGAGCCGACCTCGAGGCCGACAAGATCGGCGGGCTGATCTGCGGCTGGATGATCCATTCCAAGGATGGCTCGCCGATGAAGGCGGGGCCGCATCCGGCGCTGGCGCAGGGCAAGGTGCGCTATGTGGGCGACCATGTGGCGGTGATCGTGGCCGACACCTACGCCCAGGCGCGCGACGCCGCCGAGGCCGTGGTGGTCGACTACACCGTGCTGCCGGCGGTGGTCGACACCGCGACGGCCACCAAGTCCAAGACCGTGATCCACGATGTCGCGCCGGACAATACGGTCTACAACTGGCATCTCGGTAACAAGGACGAGACGGAGGCCGCGTTCAAGGCCGCCGCCCACGTCGTCAAGCTCGACCTCGTCAACAACCGGCTCGCGCCGAACCCGATGGAGCCGCGCGCGGCGCTCGGGGTCTACGACAAGGGCGAGGACCATTACACGCTCTACACCACGAGCCAGAACCCGCATGTGGCGCGCCTCGTGCTCTCGGCCTTCATCGGCATCGCGCCTGAGAACAAGCTGAGGGTGATCGCGCCCGATGTCGGCGGGGGCTTCGGCTCCAAGATCTTCATCTATGCCGAGGAGACGGTCTGCGTCTGGGCGGCGAAGAAGGTCGGCCGGCCGGTCAAGTGGAATTCGGACCGCACCGAGGCCTTTCTCAGCGATGCGCATGGCCGCGACCACGTCACCCATGCTGAGCTGGCGCTCGACGCCAACGGCAAGATGCTGGGGCTGAGAGCGCACACCATCGCCAATCTCGGCGCCTACCTCTCCACCTTCTCCTCCTCGGTGCCGACCTATCTCTATGCGCCGCTGCTGTCCGGGCAGTACAACATCCCGGCGATCTACGCGGAGGTCGACGCGGTCTATACCACCACGGCGCCCGTCGACGCCTATCGCGGCGCGGGCCGCCCCGAGGCCACCTTCGTGGTGGAGCGGCTGGTCGAAAAGGCGGCGCGGCAGATCGGGATGGACCCGGCGCGCTTCCGCCAGATCAACTACATCACCAAGTTCCCGCACCAGACGCCGGTGATCATGTGCTACGACGCCGGGAACTATAACGCCTCGATGAAGAAGGCGCTGGAGATCGCCGACTACAAGGGCTTCCCCAAGCGCCGGCGCGAGGCGGAACGGCGCGGCAAGCTGCGCGGCATCGGCTTCTCCTCCTATATCGAGGCCTGCGGCATTGCCCCTTCGGCGGCGGTGGGCTCGCTCGGCGCGGGCGTAGGCCTATGGGAATCGGCCGAGGTGCGCGTCAATCCGGTCGGCACGGTGGAGATCCTCACCGGTTCGCACAGCCACGGCCAGGGCCATGAGACGACCTTCGCCCAGCTTGTGTCGGATCGTCTCGGCGTGCCGCTCGAAGCGGTCTCCATCGTTCATGGCGACACCGACAAGGTGCAGATGGGCATGGGCACCTATGGCTCGCGCTCCGGCGCGGTCGGCATGTCGGCCATCTCCAAGGCGCTCGACAAGGTGATCGCCAAGGGCAAGAAGGTGGCCGCCTACGTGCTCGAGGCCTCCGAGAAGGACATCGACTTCAAGGACGGCAAGTTCAGCGTGAAGGGCACCGACAAGACGCTCGATTTCGGCTCCTGCGCGCTGCAGGCCTACATCGCCCACAAGTTCAACGGGCAGGATCTCGAGCCGGGGCTGAAGGAGGGCGCGTTCTACGATCCGACCAACTTCACCTTCCCGGCGGGCGTTCACATCGCCGAGGTCGAGATCGATCCCGACACGGGCGTCACCACCGTGGTCAACTGGACCGCGGTGGATGATTTCGGCGTCATCATCAATCCGATGATCGTCGAGGGGCAGGTGCATGGCGGCATTGCGCAGGGCATCGGCCAAGCGCTGTTGGAGGGCGTGATCTACAACAAGGACGGCCAACTCGTGACGGCCAGCTACATGGACTACACCATGCCGCGCGCCGACGATTTGCCCTCGTTCAAGGTGGGGATGACCACCACAGCCTGCCCGTCGAACCCGCTGGGCATCAAGGGCTGCGGGGAGGCGGGGGCCATCGCCGCGCCTCCGGCCCTCATCAACGCCATCACGGACGCGGTCGGCCATGAGGACGTGGCGATGCCGGCCACGCCCAAGGTGGTCTGGCGCGCCGCGCAGAAGGCCGTCTCCAAGATGGCCGCCGAATAAGAGAACCGGGAAGGAGCACCCTCATGTACGCATTCACCTATCATCGCCCCGACACGGTTCGTCAGGCCGCCGGCCTTCTGGCCCGCAAGGACGACGCCAAGATCATTGCCGGCGGCCACACGCTGCTGCCGACCATGAAGCAGAGGCTGGCATCGCCGGGCGCGCTCGTCGATCTTGGCGGCGTGCCGGAGCTCAAGGGCATCGAGCGCAAGGGCAGGGGTCTGATCATCGGCGCGATGATGACCCATGCCGAAGTGGCCGAAAGCGCCGCCGTGCAGGAGGCGATCCCCGGCCTCGCGGCGCTCGCCGCCAACATCGGCGACCCGCATGTGCGCCACAGGGGCACGATCGGGGGCTCAATCGCCAACAACGACCCGGCGGCGGACTATCCCGCTGCCTGCATCGCCATGGGCGCGATCATCGTCACCAACAAGCGCAAGATCCCGGCCGAGGACTTCTTCCAGGGCATGTTCGGCACGGCGCTGGAAGAAGGCGAGATCGTCACCAAGGTGGCCTTCGGCATCCCCTCTCGTTCGGCCTACGCCAAGTTCCGCAATCCCGCCTCGCGCTATGCGCTGGTCGGCGTCTACGTCGCCAAGAGGGGCGGCGAGGTGCGGGTGGCGGTGACGGGCGCCGGCGCGTCCGGCGTGTTCCGCTGGACGGCGGCAGAGGAGGCGCTGAAGAAGCGCTTTGCGCCGAAATCGCTGGAGGGCGTGAAGGCCGATCCGTCGGGGCTCAACTCCGATATCCATGCGGACGCCGAATACCGCGCGCACCTCATCAACGTGATGGCGCGGCGCGCCGTGGAGGCGGCGCTCGGCAAGTGATGCGAGAGCCGCGACCCGCTGCTGTCCATTGAAGTCATGGCCGGGCATGGCCCGGCCATCGCTTCGCGGCGGGGCTCAGTAGAAGAAGCGTTCCTCGACGATCTTGCCGTCCCTGACGGTGTAGAGGCCGGCTTCCTCCATCTGCATGCGCTGGCCGGTCTGCTTCATCGTGACATCGATCGAGAAGCGCACGATGAACTGATCGCCGTTCATGTAAGGCCCAGCGGCGCTGGCGGCATGGATCTCGTGGTTGGCATACCACCACTCGCCCTTGGCCTTCACGGCGTCCATGCCCTGAATTCGCGCCATCGGCCCGTCCATGGCCTCGATGCTGACGATGTCCGGCGCGTTGAATCGCGCGGCGGCGGCGGTGTGTTCACCGGCCTTGAGCATGTCCGTAAATGCCTTCGCGAGTTCGGCTGTCTGCATGATATCCTCCTGTTCATGGAATGTTCTGGTGCGACACTATGCCCGCTCGGAACGGCTGTCAATCGCCCGTTGGGGTGCATCGCGGACCTTTCAGGGATCCGGCGCCGGGTCGAGGTTGATCTTGCCGGCCGCATCTGTGTGTATGAGCTGACAATGGCCCGCTTTCCCTCATGACGCCCCTTCCGACCTCCATCGACGCCGCCGCGGCGCTTCTCAAGTCCGGCGGCTATGTCGCCGACCGCGCGCTCGCCACCGTGCTGTTCCTCGCGCTGCGCATGGGCCGGCCGCTGCTGCTGGAAGGCGAGGCGGGCGTCGGCAAGACCGAGATCGCCAAGGTGCTCAGCGCCACGCTGGGGCGCAAGCTCATCCGGCTGCAATGCTATGAGGGGCTGGATGTCGCTTCAGCCGTCTATGAATGGAACTACGCCCAGCAGATGATGGGCATCAGGCTGGCGGAGGCGGCTGGCGGCGTCGACCGTGGCCGGCTCGAGAGCGAGCTGTTCTCCGAGCGCTACCTGATCCGCCGGCCGCTGTTGCAGGCGCTGGAGCCCGACGCGGGCGGCGCGCCCGTATTGCTGATCGATGAGCTCGACCGGACCGACGAGGCTTTCGAGGCCTTCCTGCTCGAGGTGCTGTCGGATTCGCAGGTGACGATCCCCGAGCTCGGCACGATCAGGGCCGAAACGCCTCCGATCGTGATCGTGACCTCCAACCGCACGCGCGAGATCCACGACGCGCTGAAGCGGCGCTGCCTCTACCATTGGGTGGATTACCCCGACGCCGAGCGTGAGCTCGCCATCCTCAAGGCCAAGGCGCCGGCGGCGCCCGCCAAGCTCTCCCGCCAGATCGTCGCCTTCGTCCAGGCCATCCGCAAGGAAGAGCTGTTCAAGGCGCCCGGCGTGGCGGAGACGCTGGATTGGGCCACCGCTCTGGTGGAGCTCGACGCGGTGGCGCTCGACCCTGCGCTCGTCTCCGACACGATCGGGGCGCTGCTGAAGTATCAGGACGACATCCAGAAGATGCAGGGCTCGCTGGTGAAGAAGTTGCTAGACGAGGCGAAGGGGCGTTGAGCGGCGTCATCGCCGACAACGTCGCCTATTTCGCACGGGCGCTGAGGGCCGCAGGGCTCAAGGTCGGGCCGGGATCCGTGCTCGATGCCGTCAACGCGCTGGCCGCCGGCGGGCTCGCGGGGCGCACGGACGTCTACTGGACCCTGCACGCCGTGTTTGTGAAGCGGCGTGAGGACAGGGTGCTGTTCGACCAGGCCTTCGCGCTGTTCTGGCGCAGGCGGGCGCTGATCGAGAAGATGATGGCCATGCTCTCGCCCGAAGCGTTGGCCCCGCCCAAGCCCGACGCCGCTCCCGAAGCGGGCGCGCTGCGGGTCAACGAGGCCTTCACGCCGCCAAAAACCCGCGAGGAGGAGGTGCGCGAGATCGCCGAGTTCACGGGCCTGATGACGATCTCGCAGGCCGAGACGCTGAAGGCGCGCGATTTCGCGCAGATGACGGCACAGGAGATCGCAGCCGCGCAGCGGCTCATCGCCCGGATGTCGCTGCCCGACAACAAGGTGCCCGTGAGGCGCTTCCGGCCCGACAGGCGCGGGCGGCAGATCGATCTCAGGCGCACCCTGCGCCAATCGATGAGGGCCGGCGGCGCGTCCATCGAGCTCGCCTTCAAGGAGCGGGACGAGAAGCATCCGCCGGTCGTGGCGCTGGTCGACATATCCGGCTCGATGGCGGAATACAGCCGCATCCTGCTGCATTTCCTGCACGCGCTGACCGACCTGCGTCGACAGGTCCATTCCTTCACCTTCGGCACGCGGCTGACCAACATCTCGAGGCTTCTGCGCACCAAGGACCCCGACGAGGCGCTGGCGCTCTGCGGCAAGGCGGCGCCCGACTGGGAGGGCGGCACGCGCATCGGCGCGGCGCTGCACAGCTTCAACCGCCTCTGGTCGCGGCGCGTGCTCGGCGGCGGCGCGGTGGTGCTACTGTTCACCGACGGGCTGGAGCGCGACGGGCTCGATCAACTCGGCTTCGAGGCGGACCGGCTGCACCGCTCCTGCCGCCAGCTCGTCTGGCTGAACCCGCTGCTGCGCTTCGACGCCTTCGAGGCACGCGCCGGCGGTATCCGCACGCTCCTGCCGCATGTCGACGCGTTCCGCACCATCCACAACCTCGCCAGCATGGAAGCGCTGGTGAAGGCGCTGGGCGGCGAAGGCCGGGCGGCGGACCCGAGGGCGTGGCTCAAGGCGGGGTAGGATGCCCGGCCGTCATTGCGAGCGCAGCGAAGCCATCCAGAGGCTGGCCGTGGCGGCGGTACTGGCTGGGTTGCTTCGCTGCGCTCGCAATGACGGCGCCGTGCCCGTCACTCCGCCGCCATCTGCGTCTCCACCGCATCCTCCGGTGCGTGGCTTTTCGGCCGCGCCTTCAGCCTGAGATCGGTGAGGTCCGCGCGCTCCTTTTCGAGCTGGCGGTAGAGCGCGTCGCGGCCGGGGCCGTATGGCCTGGGCGTCACATGGTCGGCGTCGCCATACCAGGCGGCGGCGCGCAGGGTGAAGGCGGGGTCCGCGAGGTGGGGCCGGCCGAGCGCGACGAGGTCGGCGCGGCCCGCGGCGATGATGGTGTTGATCTGGTCCGAACCGGTGATCGAGCCCACCGCCATGGTCGCGACCTTGGCCTCGTTGCGGATCTGGTCCGAGAACGGCGTCTGGAACATGCGGCCGTAGCGCGGACGCGACTGCGGCGCGGTCTGGCCCGAGGAGACGTCGACGAGATCGACGCCGGCGCGGGCGAAGGCGCGGGAGACCTCCACCGCGTCGTCCGGCGTCAACCCGCCCTCGATCCAGTCGGAAGCGGAGATGCGCACGGACATCGGCTTGTAGGCGGGCCAGGCGGCGCGCATCGCCTCGAATACCTCCAGCGGGAAGCGCAGGCGGTTCTCGAGTGAGCCACCATAGGCGTCCTTACGGTGATTGGTGACCGGCGAGATGAAGGAGGCGAGCAGATAGCCATGGGCGCAGTGCAGCTCGACCATGTCGAAGCCCACCTCGTCCGCGCGGCGCGTGGCGCGCACGAAATCGGCCGTCACCCGCGCCATGTCTTCCACGGTCATCTCGCGGGGCGTGCGGCTCTCGGGATAATAGGGCAGGGCCGAAGGCGCCATGATGTCCCAGCCGCCTTCCGGCAGCGGACGGTCCATGCCGTCCCACATCAGCTTCGTCGCGCCCTTGCGGCCGGCATGGCCGAGTTGCAGGCAGATGCGGGCGTCGCCATGGCCATGCACGAAGTCGACGATGCGCTTCCAGGCGGCCTGCTGCTCGTCGTTCCACAGCCCGGTGCAGCCGGGCGTGATGCGGGCATCGGGCGCCGGGCAGGTCATCTCGGTGAAGATGAGGCCGGCGCCGCCCATGGCGCGCGCGCCGTAATGCACGAGGTGGAAGTCGCCGGGCATGCCGTCGACCGCCGAATACATGCACATGGGCGACACCACCACACGGTTGGCGATCGCCATGTCGCGCAGCTTGAAGGG
>JAIXZF010000072.1 GCA_027489835.1 Hyphomicrobiales bacterium | reverse complement strand
GGGCCAGCGTTTGAGGAGTAACAGACCATCATGAAGTCGCGTGAGACCTTGATCCGTCTCAAGCGCTTCCAGGTCGACGAGAAACGTCGACGGGTCGCGCAGATCGAGATGATGATCGCCGATTTCGAGCGGATGGCGCAGGAGCTTGATCGCGAGATCAGGGCCGAGGAGGCGCGCTCCGGCATCAACGACACCGGCCATTTCGCCTATCCGACCTATGCCAAGGCGGCCAAGACCCGCCGTGACAACCTTCAGCAGTCGGCCGACAACCTGCGCAGCCAGCTCGACGAGGCCAAGGCCGCCCTGGCCGAGGCCTTCGAGGAGATGAAGAAGGTCGAAATCCTCGACGACCGCGAGAAGGGCGCCGAGCGCAACGCCCAGAACGTCCGCGATCAGGCGGCGATGGACGCAATCGGCCTCAGGATCGGCCGCGGCTGACGCCCCGCCCGCTCAGGCTTCGAACACCGGGACATGCGGCGCCGCATCGCGGCGCATCATGCCGTTCAGCCTCGGATCGTCCTCGATCTCGACCGCGCATTTGTAGGGCGTGAACCCCGAGCGCCGGTAGAACGCCACGGCGCCCGGATGATCGAACGTGCAGGTGTGCACCCAGAAGCGCCCGATGCCGGGCCTGAAGGCCAGCTCCAGCGCCCGGTTCATCATCCAGCGCGCCGCGCCCGTGCCGATCAGCGGCTCGTCGACGCCGAAGAAGCTCAGTTCGCACTCGCCCGCCTGCCGGAAATCGAGCTCGAGCAGGCCGCAATCGCCGTCCGGCCCCGTCATAGCCATCGCCGTCGTGCCGGGATCGCCCAAAATGCCCTCGAGCTCGGCGCGCGGCATCGTCAGCCGGCTGAACCACATCCAGCGCTCTCCGAGATTGCGATAGATCGAAAGGTAGCGTTCGACCTCGCCGGACGAGATCGGCGCGAGGCCCAGGCTGTCGGTCCCCGTCGGGTCCGGGCGCGGCGGCGGCCGCTCCGTCATCTCGAGATAGGTGACGATGCTGGCCATCTTGCCCGAAGGAACATCCGTGCAGCCGCTGAGGTTGAGGACAGGCGCGCCGGCCGTCCTGTCCGTCATGTCACGCATGGTGGTCTTTTCCGTGCAGATGCGCTCCGAGACCGCGCATGACATGGCTGCCTGCGCCCGATACTGTAAAGGCGGCATGGAGCGGGTGCTTCTTCCCGCCCCTGCCGCTACGTCCGCAAGGAGACATCATGATCCGTCCGTCCGGCTCCGCTCGTCCAGCGCCGCCGCTCCACGCATGATGTCCCGCCTCAAGGACTTCATCTGGCCGCTGATCGGCATCGCCGCCGTCATCTGGTCGGTGCGGCTGCTCTACGTCAAGCTGGCCGCCGAGGCCGGCGCCAATCCTGCGGTCCAGTCGCTGCTCGATGCCGGCACGCCCTGGTCGAACATCGTCACCATCGCGCGCGTCATCGGCGAGCGGATCGCCGCGATCCCGCCCCACGCCTTCGTCATGGCGGGGTTATCGGCCATCGTCGCCTATCTCGCCCTCGCCTGGTACGACAAGCTCGCGCTGATGCATCTGGGCAAGGCCGGCAATGCCTCGTTTCCCTATGTGGCGACGACGGCATTCGTGACCTACGCTCTGGCCCACAACATCGGCGTGACGGTCCTGTCTGGCGGGGCAGTGCGCTACCGCGCCTACACCGCGAAGGGGCTGACGGGCCCCGAGGTTGCGATCCTCGTGGTGATCTGCTCGCTGACATTCTTCTACGCAGCCGCTTTGATGCTGGGCGTCGCCCTCATCGCCGCGCCGCAACTGCTCGAGCCGCTCGGCAAGCTGTCCCCCTGGTTCCAGCTCTCGGACACGGCTGGCCGCATCGTGGGAGGCGTGCTGCTGCTGGGATGCTTCGCCTACATGATCGGCTCGCTACTGAAGCTGCCGATCATCAAGATAAGGGGGGTCGAGCTTGCCTATCCGGCACCGCGCATCGTTGCGATCCAGACCATCATCGCTCCGATCGAGATCATCGGAGCTGCCGGCATCATCTACTTCGCCCTGCCGGCCGAGGGCCATCCGGGCTTCCTGCTTGTCATCGGCGCGTTCCTGCTGTCCTTCTGCGCCGGGCTGGTCAGCCAGGTGCCGGGCGGCGTCGGCGTCATGGAGGCGATCTTCCTCGCGCTGATGCCGGAGGTGCCGGCCACCTCGGTCTTCGCCGCGCTGCTGGTCTGGCGCCTGCTCTACCTCATCGTGCCGCTGGTGGTCTCGATCCCGGTCGTGCTGCTTTACGAGCGCGCGCGCTACAAGGCGGAACACCCCAAGGGCGTCGCCGCCGGCGCACCCACCACGCCCGTCATCCCGCCGGGTTGATCGGCCGGTTCGCGGTCCAGTCCCAGGTGCCGTTGTCGCGGTCGCGCACGGCTTCCTTCCAGCCAACCTGCTCGGCCCGCGCCTTGAAGGCGAGGCCCTCGGGCGAATGGCGGGTGATGCCGTCGAAGATGGTCGCGATCATCTGCGTCGTGTTGAGCCCCATCGCCTCGATGGCCTGGTTCACCACGAGCTTCTGCATCATCAGCTGGTTGACCGGCACGGTCGAGATGCGCTGTGCCAGAGCCTCGACCTCCGCGTCGAGATCGGCGGCGGGAACGGCCTTGAGCACCAGCCCGAGCGCAGCGGCCTCACGCCCGTCGATCTTGTCGCCGGTGAACAGCATGCGCTTGGCGCGCTCGAGCCCGAGCCGGTAGAGCCACATCGCGGTCGTCGGGCAGCCCCAGACGCGCACGGGCATGTAGCCGATCTGCGCATCCTCGGCCATCACCACGAGGTCCGAGCACAGCGCGATGTCGGAGCCGCCGGCCACGGCATAGCCATGCACCTTGCAGATCACCGGCCGGTGGCTGCGCCACAGGCTCATGAACAGCTGCGTGTTCCGCATCATGAAGGCGTAGTCCTTCAT
>JAIXZF010000182.1 GCA_027489835.1 Hyphomicrobiales bacterium | reverse complement strand
TCGCGGTAGACCCAGTGGTAGGCGGTGAGCGCCGAGACCTCGCGCAGGATCGTGGTCCACTGGAAGTAATCCAGCGAGCCGCCGACCTGCTCGGTCTCGGGCAGGAGCACGTGATACTTAACGTCGAGGATGCGGGCGGTGTTGTCCGCGCGCTCGACATAGACGCCGAGGCGCGAGAACCAGTAGGGGTCCGAGCGCAGCATGGTGCGGTAGGCCGAGCCGTCGAAGGTGAGCGACAGCGACTTCACGAACTCGATGAAGCGGGCATAGTCGTCGCGGCTCAGCTTCTTGCCGTCGTATTTCCTAAGCTCGAGCCAGGCGCTGTTGAGCGTGTCCCACATCTCGTAGGTGAGGGCGGTCCGCACGGCGCGGGCGTTGGCGCGGGCCACCTCGATGCAGTTCCGGATCGAGGAGGGGTTGTCCGGGCTGAAGCACAGGAAATGATGGACCGTGCTTTCGGTCGCCTCGTCGTAATGGCGTGCGAACATCTCGCCGCAACCGGCGGTCTTGACGGCGCTTTCCCATTCGGAGGCCGCTCCGCCATAGCTCGACGGCAGATTGGAGAGGCGGGTCGTGGCCTCGAGGATGCGCGCGAGATATTCGGCGCGCTCGACGTAGCGGGATACCCAGTAGAGGCTGTCTGCGGTGCGCGAGAGCATGTCAGTTCTTCCGTCTCACGCGTCCAGCACCCAGGTGTCCTTGGTGCCTCCGCCCTGGCTCGAGTTGACGACCAGCGAGCCATCCTTCAGCGCGACGCGCGTGAGCCCGCCCGGCACGCATCGTATGCCATCGGAGCCGGTCAGCACGAAGGGGCGCAGGTCGACATGGCGGGGCGCGACGCCAGAGGCCACGAAGGTGGGGCAGGTGGAAAGCGCCAGCGTGGGCTGGGCGATGAAGCCTTCCGGGGCGGTCTTCAGCTTCTTGCGGAAGGTCTCGATCTGGGCGCGGGAGGCGTGGGGACCGACCAGCATGCCGTAGCCGCCCGAGCCGTTCACCTCCTTGACCACCAGTTCCGGCAGGTGATCGAGCACGTATTTCAGCGCCTCCGGTTCGCGGCAGCGCCAGGTCGGGACATTCTTGAGGATCGGCTCCTCGCCCGTGTAGAACTTTACGATCTCCGGCATGTAGCTGTAGACCGCCTTGTCGTCGGACACGCCGGTGCCGACGGCGTTGGTCAGCGTGACGTTGCCGGCCTTGTAGGCGCTCATCAGCCCCGGCACGCCGAGCACCGAATCCGCTCGGAAGACGAGGGGGTCGATGTAGTCGTCGTCGATGCGGCGGTAGATCACGTCCACCCGGCGCGGGCCCTGGGTGGTGCGCATGTAGACGACCTCGTCGCGCACGAAGAGATCGGAGCCCTCGACGAGGTCGATGCCCAGCTTGTCGGCCAGGAAGGAGTGCTCGTAGAAGGCCGAGTTGAACTGGCCGGGCGTGAGCAAGACCACGTTCGGATCGCGCGCCGATGTGCGCGGGGCCAGCGAGCGAAGCGTGGCGAGCAGCGCGTCGGGATAGTTCTCCACCGGCGCGACCCGGTGCTGCGCGAAGAGCTCGGGGAAAAGCCTGAGCATGACCTCGCGGTTTTCCAGCATGTAGGAGACGCCGGATGGCGTGCGGGCGTTGTCTTCCAGGACATAGAAAGTGTCGCCATCCACGCGCACGATGTCGATGCCGGCGATGTGGACATAAAGATCGTGCGGCACCGGCTGGCCGATCATGTGCAGGCAGTACCCGGCATTTCCGTAGACGAGGTCGTCCGGGATGATGCCGGCCTTGAGGCACTCCTTCGGGCCGTAGATGTCCTTCAGGAACATGTTCAGCGCGGTGACGCGCTGGCGCAGCCCGCGATCGAGCAGGGTCCATTCCGGCCGGGTGATCACCCGCGGGATGATGTCGAACGGAATCAGGCGCTCGGTCGACTGCTCGTCGCCATAGACCGCGAAAGTGATGCCGATGCGCCGGAAGAAGACATCGGCCTGGCTGCGGCGCGTGCTGAACTCGTCGGGCGGAGTGGTCTTCAGCCAAGTCTCAAGCTGCGCGTAGGCTTCTCGGACGGATCCGTCGAACCCGCTCATTTCGTCGAACGCTGCCATACGGCGCTCTGCCCCCGCACTTGAATGCTTCTTGTTGCGATGACTGTGACAGGCAAATATTGCGCCAGCAAGTGCCGAATGGAGGCGCGTGCGCCATGCTTCAGCGGCGTGAGTCCCGGCCGCTTCGCCAGCTGCGCCACACGAGCCCGTGAGGGCGCGCGCCTGCGCGCCCGCTGCCTCGGATAAGCCGCTTTCGGCGCGCGGACTGCGTGTCGCCAACAGGCAAAATGAAAGTCCGGGGTCCGCACAAGGCGCCATGGTCTGACTGTTTCGGCGCTCGCGCGAGGCATCCCGGCGAACAGCACGGGAGCGAATGATGAGCACACCGATCATCCTTGCGACGCGGCGAGGCCGCGGGGACGATGCAAGGGAGTACATCTCCGCGCCGATGCAGGTCCGCGACATCACAGTCGCCGATCTCGTCGACGCGCTGCGCAAGGGCTGGGACGACTTCATGGCGAAGCCCAGCCACATCGCCTTCCTGGCGGTGGTGTATCCGATCGCCGGCCTTCTCCTGGCGCAGGCCAGTGTCGACAGCTCGCTGCTGCCGCTCATGTTCCCGCTGCTGGCCGGCTTCGCACTGATTGGCCCGTTCGCCGGGCTCGGGCTCTACGACATCAGCCGCCGGCGCGAGCGTGGTCTCGACACGAGCTGGCGCCATGTGCCGGAACTGTTCGACGCGGGCTCGATCCGCGCCATTCTCGTGCTCGGCGCGCTGCTGTTCGGCCTGTTCGCGCTCTGGCTCTGGGCCGCGATGGGAATCTACGACTGGGCGTTCGCGGGCTCCCGCCCGGCCTCGGTCGGCGAATTCGCCCGGGAGCTGTTCACGACGACCGACGGGCTCAAGCTCATCGTGGCGGGCCATCTCGCGGGCCTGGGCTTCGCCTTCGTGGCGCTGATGCTGAGCGCGGTGTCGTTCCCGCTGCTGGTCGACAAGCATGCCGATGTCGGGGTCGCGATCGGGACTTCGTTCAACGCCGTGCGGCGCAACCCGGTGACGATGCTGGTGTGGGGCGCGATCATTGCGGCGGCCCTCGGCATCGGCGCCGCGACCGCCTTCATCGGCTTCGCGGTCTTCATCCCGGTGCTGGCGCACGCCTCGTGGCATCTGTACCGGAGGCTGACTGGCTGAGATGATTGGTGCCGGCGGAGAGGATCGAACTCCCGACCTTCGGTTTACAAAACCGCTGCACTACCGCTGTGCTACGCCGGCGCCGAGGCTGGCTGAATAACGCCGGCGGGCCGCGCTGGCAACCTGTGGCTTGTCGGTGCGGCCGAGGACGGGGCCGGACCGGGCTCGGGCAGGCCGACAAAAGGAAAGGCCCCGGCGGATCGCGCCGGGGCCTTCGTTCTGTCGGGGAGTTGGGCGGGCCTTGCGGTCCAGCCCCCTCGCTTCACTTCACGGTATCGAGGTCGCGATCCTTGGTTTCCTTCACGAACAGCACGCCGATCACGAAGGTCGCGAGGGCGAAGCCGACCGGATACCAGAGGCCGGAGTAGATGTCGCCCGAGGAGGCGACGATGGCGAAGGACGTCGCCGGCAGCAGGCCGCCGAACCAGCCATTGCCGATGTGGTAGGGCAGCGACATGGCGGTGTAGCGGATGCGGGTCGGGAAGAACTCGACCAGAGCGGCCGCGATCGGGCCGTAGACCATGGTCACGTAGATGACCATGACCGTGAGGATGGCGATCACCATCAGGGCCTGGGAATTGCCGAGGGCCGAGAAGAAGCCGTCGACCTTGACCTTGGCGGCGTCGGTTGCGCCGGGATAGCCGGCGGCGACGGCGGCCTTGGTCAGGTTCGCGGCGAAGTCCTTGTCGTAGGCGACTTCGGCGCCGTTGACGGTGACCTTCATCGGCGTGCCGGCCGGAGCGTCAACCTTCGTATACTTGTAGGCCTGAAGGGTGATGGCGCGGCGGGCAACGTCGCAGGGCGTGGTGAAGGTCCGGATGCCGACGGGGTCGAACAGCGAGCCGCACTGGGTGGGATCGGCAGCGACCTGCACGGAGACCGTGTCGATGGCCTTGGCGTAGGTCGGGTTGGCGGCCTTCGTCAGGGCCCCGAAGAGCGGGAAATAGGTGAGGGCAGCGATGAGGCAGCCCGCGAGGATCACCGGCTTGCGGCCGATGCGGTCCGACAGCGAGCCGAAGACGATGAACCCGCCGGTGCCGAGGATGAGCGCCCAGGCGATCAGCACGTTGGCGGTGAGCAGGTCGACCTTCAGGATCGATTGCAGGAAGAACAGGGCGTAGAACTGGCCGGTGTACCAGACGACGGCCTGGCCGACGACAAGGCCGAACAGGGCGATCAGCACGATCTTGGCGTTCTTCCACTGGCCGAATGCCTCCGAGAGCGGCGCCTTCGAATGGGTGCCCTCTTCCTTCATCTTCTTGAAGGAGGGCGATTCCTGCATCTGCAGGCGGATCCAGACGGAAATCGCCAGCAGCAGGATGGAGCCGAGGAACGGGATGCGCCAGCCGCCCTTGAGGCCGAGGAACAGCGGCAGGTCGGTCTGGAAGTTGGCCTCGCCCATCTGCAGGCGCAGGCCCACGATGATGAAGAGCGAGAGCAGCAGGCCGAGCGTGGCCGTGGTCTGGATCCACGAGGTGTAGAAGCCGCGGCGGCCGACGGGGGCGTGCTCGGCGACATACACCGCCGCGCCGCCGTACTCACCGCCGAGCGCGAGGCCCTGCAGCATGCGAAGCGCGATCAGCGCGACCGGAGCGACCCAGCCGATCTGGGCGTAGGATGGCAGGAGGCCGACCAGGAAGGTCGAGGCGCCCATGATCAGGATAGTGACGAGGAAGGTGTACTTGCGGCCAACGAGATCGCCGAGGCGGCCGAAGACCAGCGCGCCGAAGGGGCGAACCAGGAAGCCCGCAGCGAATGCCAGAAGGGCGAAGATGTTGCGGGTGTTGACGTCGAACGCGGAGAAGAACTGCGCGCCTATGATCGCGGCGAGCGAGCCGTAAAGGTAGAAATCATACCACTCGAAAATCGTGCCGAGCGAGGAGGCCAGGATGACCTTTTTCTCGCCTGCGGACATTGGGCGCACCTTTTGGGCGCTGCCTGTTGCTGCCATGCTCATGGCCTGTCTCCCCTTGGTTGTTTCCCCACGAAGACTGCCGGGGGAGGGAATTTCTCAGCGCCGTCGCCGACGCTTGTCCCTACCTGCCGTGTGTCCAGACTCCGATGCACGGAACGTTAGCCACGGCCCGCACGCGCCGGAAATATACCAAATGGTCTTGTGACTTTGGGTATACGACTTTTTAGCTATGTGAAATTCCTGACATTTCCTCGACTTGTGCCTCCGTTCGCGGCAGGGGCCGGACCCTTCGCAGGTGCGTCGCGTTCAGGACTCGCCACGGGCCGCCACATGCTCTAGTCTCGTTTCCGGAGGCCGTGTTGATCGGAGAGCGCCATGTCGCGCCACAGCTTCTATTGCCTTGCCGCCGGACTGTCGCTGACGCTGGGCGCCTCCATGGCCGAGGCCGCGCCGGCCATGCATCGCTTCGGGCCCGGACCGACCGTGAAGGCCCCCGCGATGCGGCCAAGTCCCGACAGGCCCCGCGTCCACCGCCCCCTCAGGCCGATCGTCAACACGGGCCTTGGCCCGCTCCTGCCGCTTTACTGGCAGCCGCAGACCGTGTTCCTCGGCTCCGAGGACGGATCGGCGACGCGCACGGTCAACCTCAACATCAACCGCGTTCCGGTCGTGCTGGGCATCCGCCGGCCGCCCGAGGCCGCGCCCGTGATCTACCGCATCAATCCTCATCAAGATGCGGTCGATTCGCGGACCCGCGACCGTGCGATGGCCGATGCTGCAAGGCGGGCGGGACGCGCCGGCCCCGGCATCCGCCAGATGGGCGAGGACACGACCAGCCCCCGCATCGTGGTCGTGCGGACCCGCTGAGACGCCTCAGCGCGCGATCCTGAGATTGGCCGAGTAGAGCGCGATCGCCGTCGCGTTCGACACGTTGAGGCTCTTGATCGCGCCAGGCATCTCGAGCCGGGCCATGGCATCGCACAGGCCCTGCGTGCGCTGGCGCAGGCCCTTGCCCTCCGCGCCCATGACGAGCGCGAGCGGGCGCGTCAGCTTCAGCTCCTCGTAGCTCGCGGGCGCTTCGGAATCGAAGCCGACCCGCATGTAGCCTTCGGCCCGGAGTTGGAGCAGCGCGTCGCCGAGGTTGCGCACGGCAATGATCGGCACGTGCTCCAGCGCGCCCGAGGCGCTCTTGGCGAGCACGCCGGTCGCCTCCGGCGAATGGCGCACCGTGACGATCACCGCATCGACGCCGAAGGCAGCCGCCGAGCGCAGCATGGCGCCGACATTGTGCGGATCGGTGATCTGGTCGAGCACCAGCACCAAGGCGTCGTCGGGCAGCGACTTCAGCTCCGGCGAGTCCAGCGGGTCGCATTCGAGATAGAGGCCCTGATGCACGGCATCGGGCGTGAGCAGCCGGTCGATCTCGCCCGGACGCACGATCTCGACCGGGCAAGTGGGCTCGCCCACCTCCTCGCGGACGCGGATCATGGCATTCTCGGTGGCCATCAGACGTCGCAGCGTGCGGGCGGGGTTGCGCAGCGCCTCGGCGACAGGGTGCCAGCCGTAGAGAACCGTCACGTCGAGGGGCAGCGGGGCGCGGGGCGGCCGTCCGCCGCCGGGCCTGCCGCCGGGCCCCTGCCGCTTCCAGGCCGGGCGGCCGCCCGGACCGCGTTCCGGGCCGGGCCGCTTGCCGAAGGGGCGCTTGGGTCCGGAAGGACGCTCGCCGTCGCTCATGTGGGGGTTCCCTGATCGTTGCCGCCTTATGGCCCATGGCGGGCCCACGCGCCATAGCTTCCCTAGGCGAGGCGAAGCCCGCAATCGGGCCGCATGGTCCGGGTTTCGGTTGACATGGCCGTCCGCGCGCCCGTAGAAGACGCCGCTCCCGGCCTGGCCGGTTGGCGCATCCGACCTACGGGTCATGGCGATGCCCAAGTGGGGGAATGTCCCGAGCGGCAAAGGGGGCGGACTGTAAATCCGCTGGCTAAGCCTTCGCAGGTTCGAGTCCTGCTTCCCCCACCACTTTCCCTTCCATGCCTCGTCAAGCCGTTGCCGCGCCATTGGCGATGCGCCGGGCTGCGGCCACAGGACGCTCTCGGCGGCGCATTGCTGGTCCAATTCTTGCTGCCGCGCCTGCGTGCCGTCCCAACCGTCTTCCCCCCGCCGCGAGGCGCTGCGCATCGGCCTCATCGACGACAATCCGGTCAGGGCCGCGATCGTCGAGGAGGGGCTGCGCGAGGCCGGCCACAGCGACATCACCCGGCTTCGCACCTCGCCGACGCTGCTGAAGGAGCTTTCGGTGCTGGATCCGGACATGGTCATCATCGATCTCGGCAATCCGAGCCGCGACTCGCTGGAGCAGATGTTCCAGATCAGCCGGCACGTTCCTCGCCCCGTGGCGATGTTCGTCGACCAGTCCGATTCCAGCATGATCGAGGCGGCCATCGAAGCGGGCGTGTCGGCCTACATCGTCGACGGGCTGAAGAAGGAGCGGATCAAGCCGATCCTCGACATGAGCATCAGCCGGTTCAAGGCCTTCAGCAAACTCAAGGCCGAGCTCGCCGAGGCGAGGTCCGAGCTTGAGGAGCGCAAGGTGGTGGACCGGGCGAAGGCCATCCTGATGCAGCGACGCGGTGTCCCGGAACATGAGGCCTACGCCATGTTGCGCAAGGCCGCGATGAACGAAAGCCGGCGGCTGGCCGATGTCGCCCAATCCATCGTGACCGCGGCGGACCTGCTCAGATGAATCGCGAAGCTGCCCCGGCCGACCTCATGCCCGTGACCGTCGGGTTCGTGCCGCTGGTCGATGCGGCGCTGCTCGTGGCCGCGCGCGAGGAAGGATTCGCCCGCGCCGAGGGCATCGATCTCACCCTGGTGCGCGAAGGCTCCTGGGCCGCGGTCAGGGACAAGCTGAATGTCGGCCTGTTCGACGGCGCCCACATGCTGGCCCCGGCGGCTATCGCCTCCGTGCTGGGAATCGGGCATCTCAAGGTGCCGCTGATCGCGCCTGTGGCGCTCAATCTCGACGGCAACGCCGTCACCGTCTCGCGGCCGCTCGCGACCATATTGCAAGGAGCGTTCAGCAGGCCGGGGGTCGACGACGTCACGCCGGCGATGACCGCATCGGCGCTCGCCGTGGAAGCGGCACGGCGCCGGCAGGCCGGCGAGGATCCGCTGACGGTGGGCGTCGTGTTCGGTTTCTCGAGCCATCTGCTTCAGGTCGCAGCCTGGCTGCGGCTCGGCGGAGTCGATCCCGAGCGCGAGGTGCGCTTCGTCGTCATTCCGCCGCCGCTGATGGTGGAAAGCCTCGCGGCCGGGCTCATCGATCTGTTCTGCGCCGGCGCGCCGTGGAACCGCATGGCCGAGATCGCCGGGGCCGGGCATGTGCTGCACGCCTGCGCGCGGTTCATGCCCGATTGCCCCGAGAAGCTGTTCGTCATGCGACAGGACCGCGAGGGCGCGGCATGGACGCAAGGGTTCGTGCGCGCCATCGCGCGGGCCGCCGAATGGACCAGCGATCCCGCCAACCGACCGGCCCTGGCCGCCCATCTCGCCCGCGCCGACTATGTGGGCGCGCCGGCCGACGTCATCGAGAGCATCCTGGCCGGCACCGCGCCGACGCTGTTCCCCACGCCGGTCGCTTCCTGGATCAGGCTGGACGGGGACGCGATCCGCCCCTCGGCGACAGGGCTCGGCGACCTCTTCGATCGGATGTGCCGGGAGGGACAGGCCAAGGGCGACGCCGCGAGCAGGCGCGAAGCCGGGCGCCTCGCGCGAGCCGACCTGTTCGACTCGGCGCTGGCGGGAAGTCCGGGCTGACCCTGCCAGCGCACCTGCCGCAGCTTTGGGCAGACCGCTGGCGCATTTCGCGCCGTCCCGGCGGCTCGCCTTGGGCGCGCCCGGTGCACCATACGGTTTCAGGAGCTTGGCGAGTTGGCACGATGATTGCTGTGCCTATTGCGTCGCCGCGTTCCAGTGCTGGAGCCGGGGGCAGGGCGCCCAATGGCGGGCCCCATCGGCAAGGCTGCCGTGGCCGGAGAGCTTCCTCTCCGTCTCGCGCGCGGCCTTTTTTGTTTTTCCGGCGATCCGGACCATGCCCAGGCGGGCGGTCCTGCAAGGCGAAGGACGACCCATGAACAGCGAAGCTTCCGAGACCCCCGCCGT
>JAIXZF010000404.1 GCA_027489835.1 Hyphomicrobiales bacterium | reverse complement strand
GGTGGTGGGCTTCGCGCTGCTCAGCGGCGGCGTGCTCAGGGCTGGCGACATCATCATGATCGTCGCGGTCGCCATCGCAGGCTGCGGCTACGTGCTCAGCGCCAAGCTCAGCCGCACCAGGCCCGGCTGGGAGGTGGTCTCGTGGATCCTCGTGATCGCGCTGCCGGTCAACCTGATCGGCATGGCCTTCACATGGCCGGGAATGGCGACCTTCCTGAACGCCCCGGCTCCGGCGCTGTGGGGCTTTCTCTATGTGACGCTCATCAGCCAGTATCTCGGCTTCTTCGCCTGGAATGCGGGCCTCGCCATGGGCGGGGTGGCGCGCGTCGGGCAGGTTCAGCTGCTGCAGACCTTCGTCACGCTGATCTTCGCCGCCACTTTGGTGGGCGAGACGGTGGAGCCCATCGTCTGGGTCTTCGCCGCCATCGTAGTCGGGCTGGTCTTCGCGGCCAAGCGGCTAGCGCGGGGGTAGGAGCCTCGTCTGCCCTTTAGCGCATTTTGTATGTCCCGCGCTCCTCATCCTGAGCTTGTCGAAGGATGATCGCAGGCCGCTGCTGCTGGAGCTCATCCTTCGACAAGCTCAGGATGAGGAGCGCGGGCGGGTTGTCGGCGGTTCGCCGCCGACGTGGCGCGCGCCTTAGCTCAGCGCATTCACGGCCTTCCTGAAGGCGTCGCCGCGTTCCTCGAAGTTGCGGAACTGGTCGTAGGAGGCGCAGGCGGGGGAGAGCAGCACGCAGACATCGCCCGGGCCCTGATGGGCGGCGGCATCGCGCGCGGCGGCCGCCACAGCCTTGTCCAGCGTGCCGGAGCGCTCGAACGTGACGGCGCCGTCGAGCGTGGCTGCGAATTCGTCCGTCGCGGCGCCGATCAGGTAGGCCTTGGCGATGTTGGGGAAATAGCGCCTGAGGCTCTCGATGCCGCCTTCCTTGGGCTTGCCGCCCAGAATCCAGAAGATGTCGCGGAAGGAGGTCAGCGCCTTCTCCGTCGAGTCGGCATTGGTGGCCTTGGAGTCGTTGATGAAGACGACGCGGCCCCTGCGGCCGACCTCCTCCATGCGGTGGGGAAGGCCCGGATAGGTCTTGAGCGCGGCGGCGATCACCTCCTCGGCGATGCCGAGCGCCGAGGAGGCGGCGATGGCGGCCGCGGCGTTCTGGGCGTTGTGCAAGCCGCGCAGCGAGCCGATGCCCGCGAGGTTCGCGACGACGCGCGGCATGGCGTTCTCGACGCGCACGAGGCGCACATCGAGCGCGCCGTCATTGGCGGTGATGCCCGCAAACACACCGTTGTCCACCGGCCCTTCGGCCGAGATGCGCCAGAGCGAGCGCCCCGATGCGGCGCGGCGGCTGGCCATGGCCTTCGACCAGGAATCGTCGACGCCGATGATGGCTGTGTCGGCATTGGCGACGAGCCGCTCCTTGATCGCGGCGTAGTTCTCCATCGTGCCGTGCCGGTCGAGATGATCCGGCGTCAGGTTGAGGTGGATGCCGACCGATGGGTTCAGCGACAGGGCGAGGTCTATCTGGAAGGAGGAACACTCCACCACGTGGACGCGGTTAGGCGCTGGCGGCTCGAGCGTCAGCACGGGCTCGCCGATGTTGCCGCCCATCTGCACGTCCTTGCCTGCCGCCTTCAGGATGTGGGCGATCAGCGCGGTGGTGGTCGACTTGCCGTTGGTGCCGGTGATGGCGATGAAGGGCGAGCCGGGCGCGATCTTGGCCCGCTCGATGCAGAACAGCTCGATGTCGCCGATGATGGGGATGCCGGCGGCCCCGGCGCGCTCGACCGTCCAGTGCGGTTTGGGGTGCGTGAGCGGCACGCCCGGCGCCAGCACCAGCGCGTCGAAATCCTTCCAGTTCGCGGCGCGCAGATTGGCGGTGCGCAGGCCATAGCCGGACGCGATGCCGACGGAGCGCTCGTCATCGTCGAAGCAGATGACCTCGCAGCCGCCATTGCGCAGGGCGAAGGCGGTGGCCGCGCCGGAATTGCCGAGGCCGAAGACCGCGACGGTCTTGCCGACGAAAGAGGTGATGGGTGTCATGGACTCAACGCAGCTTGAGGGTGGACAGGCCCACGAGCGCGAGCACGACCGAAATGATCCAGAAGCGGATGACGACCTGCGCCTCCGTCCAGCCCTTCTTCTCGAAATGGTGGTGGATCGGCGCCATCAGGAAGACGCGCTTGCCGGTGCGCTTGAACACCGCGACCTGGATGATGACCGACATCGCCTCGACCACGAACAGCCCTCCGACGATGGCGAGGACGATCTCGTGCTTGGTGGCGACGGCGATGATGCCGAGCAGGCCGCCGAGGCCGAGCGAGCCTGTGTCGCCCATGAAGATTTGGGCGGGCGGGGCGTTGAACCAGAGAAAGCCGAGGCCCGCGCCGATGATGGCGCCGCAGACGACCGCGAGCTCGCCCGTGCCGGGCACATGGTTGATCTGCAGATAGCTCGAGAACACGACGTTGCCGGTCAGGTAGGCGATGAAGCCGAAGGTCGCGGCGGCGATCATCACCGGCACGATGGCGAGGCCATCGAGGCCATCGGTGAGGTTGACCGCGTTGCCCGCGCCCACGACCACGAAGGCGGCGAAGAGTGGGAACAGGATGCCGACATAGATGAGGGTGTCCTTGAAGAGCGGGATCGCGAAGGCCTGGGACAGCCCGTAAGGCGAAATCCGCATGATCGCGTAACAGGCGGCGACGGCGATGATCGTTTCGAGCGCGATGCGCGCCTTGCCGGAAAAGCCCTTGTGGGACTGCTTCGTGACCTTGAGATAGTCGTCGTAGAAGCCAATCGCGGCGTAGAAGACCGCCACAAGCACCACGATCCAGATGAACGGGTTGCGCAGATTGGCCCAGAGCAGCGTCGAGACAATCAGGCCCGACAGGATCATCAGCCCGCCCATGGTGGGCGTGCCGCGCTTGGCGAGATGGCTTTCGGGTCCGTCGAGGCGGATGGGCTGGCCTTTGCCCTGCTTGATCCGGAGCCAGGCGATGGTGGCCGGCCCGAAGAAGAACACCAGCATCAGCGCGGTCGCGGTGGCGCCGGCCGTGCGGAAGGTGATGTAGCGGAAGATGTTGAGCGGGCCGAACAGGCTCGAGAAATCGGCAAGGAGGGCGAGCATGGGCGGGCGGCGCTCTTTCGCTTCCGGAAAGGTCAGTCGGTCGAAACCGGCGGGAACCGGGCGGTCATGGCCTTGACGACGGGCCCCATCCGCGAGCCCAGCGAGCCCTTGACGGTGACGACGTCGCCGGCCCGCAGCGCATCGAGGAGAATGGGCTCGAGACCTGCTGCCGAGGCGGCATACGCCCCGCGACGGCCCGCTGGCAAGGCGTCGTAGAGATTTCGCATCAGCGGGCCGGCGGCAAAGACCAGATCGACGCCGTTGGCCTCCAGCGGCGCGGCAAGCTCCGCGTGCATGGCGGGACCCGAGGGTCCCAGCTCGAGCATGTCGCCGAGCACCGCGATTCGCCGGCCGCCCCGGCCGGGCTTGAGCCGGCCGAGATTGTCGAGCGCGGCGCGCATCGAAGCGGGGTTGGCGTTGTAGCTCTCGTCCATCAGCGTGATCTCGCCGCCTGCGATGCCGAGCCGCTGGCGGGCGCCCCGGCCCTGGGGCGGCTTGAGGTCGGCGAGCGCCAGGGCCGCGAGCGCGAGATCGGCGCCCAGCAGCTTGGCGGCGGCGAGCACGGCCAGCGAGTTCATGACGATGTGCTTGCCGGGGCTGCCGATCTTGTAGGCCACGCGGCGCCCGAAAATCTCGGCTTCGGCGACCGACAGGTCCGCCTGGAGCACGCAGGAAACCAGCCGCGCATCTGCGCCGGGCGACTCGCCGAAGGTGGCGAAGCGCCCCGCCCGGCTGGCCATGGCGTGGGCCTTCAGCCGCGCTGTCTGCGGGATGTCGGCATTGGCCAGCGCGATGCCGTGCGCGGGCAAGCCCTCGAAGATCGCCGCCTTCTCGTCGGCGATCGCATCGACGCTGGGAAAGGCTTCGAGATGCACGGGCTGCACGGTGGTGATGATCGCCACGTCCGGCCGCGCCATCCTCGCCAGCGGCGCGATCTCGCCCGGGTTGCTCATCCCGATCTCGTAAACACCGTAGCGCACCGTGCGCGGGGTGCGCACGAGGGTCAGCGGCACGCCCCAATGGTTGTTGTAGGAGCCGACCGGCGCCATCGTCTCGCCCTGCCGGGAGAGGACAAGCTTCAGCGCCTCCTTCGTGCCTGTCTTGCCGACAGAGCCGGTGACACCCACGACGGCCGCGTCGAGCGCCGCGCGGCGCGCCATGCCGGCGCGCTCCATGGCGCGCAGCACGTCATCGACGACAGCGAGGGGGCCGGAGCCGGCCAGGGCCGCGGCGTGCGCCTCGTCCACCACCGCCAGCGCCGCGCCCCTGGCGAAAGCCGCCGGCACGAAATCATGGCCGTCGCGCTGGTCGATCAGGGCGAAGAAGGCGTCGCCCGCTTCCAGCGTCCGCGTGTCGATGGAAGCCCCGGTGACGATCAGGGGCATCGCGCCCTCCAGCCGCGCGCCGAGCGCGGCGATCAGGTCAGGTCCCGTCCAGAGCGGCATGGTCATCGGCTGAGCTCGCGGATCGCGCTTGTGATTTCATCGTGGTCGGAGAAGGGCAGGGTGCGGTCGCCGACGATCTGGCCGCTTTCGTGGCCCTTGCCGGCCACGACCAGCACGTCGCCGGCGCCCAGCATCGCGACCGCGCGGCGGATGGCCTCGGCGCGGTCGCCGATCTCGATCGC
>JAIXZF010000227.1 GCA_027489835.1 Hyphomicrobiales bacterium | reverse complement strand
GCGTTGGTAGCCATCGATGTTCTCCATCCTCACAGATGGGTGTCTCCCGTTGGGGGGAGATGACCCGGGGCTGTCGATAGAGAACGGGTGGCGGTGCGTCAATGCGGATTGTTGCGGAGGGCGCGGCGCAGCGGCGCCGGCTCATCCAACGCAAGAAAGGCGCGCCTAGGGGCGCGCCTTTCGAAACGTTCGACGGTCGGCCGATCAGAACTTGCGGATCATCGGCGGCGGCGCATAGACCGGCGCCGGTGCCTGGCAGCAATCGCCGTTGAGAGCCCAGCGCATGCCGATCTTGATATCGTGACTGTCGATGCTGCTCAGCTTGAGCGGCGCCTGCGGCGGACCCGGCAGGAAGGGATTGATCAGGCCGCCGGACTGCGCCTTGCCGAGGTTCAGGTAGCGGTAGCCCAGCTCCAGCGTCAGCTTGTCGGTGATCTGGTAGCCGACGCCCGCATGGATCGCCCAGGCCAGGTTGGTCTTGGTGCCCGTGCCGGCATAGCCGAGCGTCGGGAAGGCAGGACCGACGCCGCCGGGCTGCTGCACGCCCTGATCGACGAGGCCGGTGATCGAATTCTGCGTGAAGCCGATGCCGGCGCCGACGAAGGGGGTCAGGCAGGCGAAGGCGCAGAAGGTGCCGAGATCGACATAGGCATTGGCCAGGAAGACCAGCGACGACATCTGGCCGTTGTAGGTGTTGGTCTGCGGGCCGGGCGGCACGAGGAACGGGTTGGTGAAGCGGTCCGTCGCGCCGATGGCGGACTTGGCCCGGTACTCGCCGGTCAGATCCGCGCGCAGCCAGCTGTTGAACTTGTAGCCGATGCCGGCGCCGACGAAGGCGGGCGTCGGGTGCTTGCCGCCGACGAACACCGCGTCGGGAACTGCGGCGAGGTCGTCGTTGGAATACTTGCCAACGCGGCCGGCGCCGACGCCGATGTCGCCGCGCAGGTAAAGCCCGCTGGCCGAAACGGTTCCGCGCAGCGGCGCGTCGAAGGCCGGCGGCGGCGGCGCAGGAAGGTCTCCTGCCAGTGCGGTGCTCGCTGCGCCGATAACCACGGCGCCTGCGACAGCTAGAACTTTCAGGCTGCCCATGATCATTGTCCTCGAACGTTTGGCATGGTGCGACGGCACGCATGCGGAATGCCAACGAGAGGGACTGTGGCAGTGAAGGGTTAAAGCCAGCTTAACCCTAAGATTTAACCATGAAGCGGCGCCAGCGCGCGGGCATGCGCCAGACTGGATCGTGGCCGAAGGCTGTCAGGACGCGCCTTGGCGTCCTGCCGTGGGCTCGCGCCAGGGTCTTCGCCGGGGCGGCGCCAGTCAGGCAGCCGCCTTGGTCACGGCGTCGACCACCTCGTCGACGACGCTCTCCACGAGGTCGCGGTCGTCGCCTTCCGCCATCACGCGGATGACCGGCTCGGTTCCGGATGGACGGATCACCAGCCGGCCGCCATTGCCCAGCTTCTTGCGGGCGTCGTCGACGGCCAGGGTCACGCTCTTGCTCTGCAGGGGCTGGCCGCTCTTGTAGCGCACGTTCTTGAGGATCTGAGGCAAGGGTTCGAAGCAGTGGCAGACCTCGGAGACGGGCTTGCCCGAGCGCTGCACCACGGCGAGCAGCTGCAGCGCGGCGATGAGGCCGTCGCCAGTCGTCGAATAATCCGACAGGATGATGTGGCCTGACTGCTCGCCGCCCAGGTTGAAGCCGTGCTCGCGCATGTGCTCCAGCACGTAGCGGTCGCCTACCGCAGTGCGGGCCAAGGACAGGCCGAGCCCTGCGAGATAGCGTTCGAGGCCGAGATTGGACATCACGGTCGCGACCACGCCCGAGCCGAGCAGGAGGCCGTCATCGCGCCAGCTGGTGGCGATCACGCCCATCAGCTGGTCGCCGTCAACGGCCTGGCCGCGCTCGTCGACGATCAGCACGCGGTCTGCGTCGCCATCGAGCGCGATGCCGATGTCGGCACGCAGTTCGCGCACCTTGCGAACCAGGGCGTCGGGCGCGGTCGAGCCGACATCGCGGTTGATGTTGAAGCCGTCGGGCTCGACGCCGATGGTGATGACTTCCGCGCCCAGTTCCCACAAGGCTTCCGGCGCCACCTTGTAACCGGCGCCGTTGGCGCAATCGACCACGATGCGCAGCCCTTCCAGCGACATGTTGCGCGGCAGCGTGCGCTTGGCGAACTCGATGTAGCGCGCGTGAACGCTCTCGACGCGCTTGGCGCGGCCGAGCGACATCGAGTCGGCGAGGCGCGTCGACAGGTTCCCGTCGATCAGCGCCTCGATGTCGCGCTCGACCTCGTCCGACAGCTTGTAGCCGTCCGGGCCGAACAGCTTGATGCCGTTGTCCTCGAAGGGATTGTGCGAGGCGGAGATCATGACGCCGAGATCGGCGCGCATCGAACGGGTGAGCATGGCGACGGCCGGCGTCGGGATAGGGCCCAGCAGCAGCACGTCGACGCCGACCGAGGTGAAGCCGGCCTGAAGGGCGGCCTCGATCATGTAGCCCGAGAGGCGCGTGTCCTTGCCGATGACCACGCGGTGGCGATGATCGCCCCGGTTGAAGGCGAGCCCGGCGGCCTGGCCGACCTTGAGGGCCAGTTCGGGCGTGATCACCTTGTTGGCGCGTCCGCGCACGCCGTCCGTGCCGAAGTATTTGCGGACCATGTTCCTGTCTCCCTCGAGCCTGCGGCCGGCCTTCAGCTCATGATGCCGGGCCTGCACAGGCTTCTACACGACGACGTTGCGCCAGAGTTCTTCAAAATTTGTAAGCGTCTGTTGCAAGCGGGCCAGCACTGCGCCCGGACGAAGCACGCCCCGCCCTCCGGGCGGAGGACGGGGCGCTTGTCGGATCTGCGCGGGGCCAGACAGGCGGGCTCAGGCCTGCGGCTGCGGCTCCATGCCGGCGTCGGGGTTGGGCTTGCGCTTGCCCCGGCCTGCGGTGGGAACGGCAGAGCCGCGGGTCGGCGGCGCCGCATCGACGTCCCTGACGGGAGGCTTGCCCTTGATGAGATCGATGATCTCGTCGCCCGACAGGGTTTCGTAGGTCAGGAGGCCCTGCGCCAGGATTTCGAGATCGTCAGCCTTGTCCTTGAGCAGTCTGCGCGCATCGGCGAGACCACCCTCGACCAGCCGGCGGACCTCGGAATCGATGGTTCGGGCGGTCGCCTCCGAGACGTTTTGCTGACGGCCCATCGACATGCCGAGGAAGACCTCGTCCTGGTTCTCGCCGTAGGCGACGGTTCCGAGCTCGGGCGAGAAGCCCCAGCGCGTCACCATCATCTTGGCGAGACGGGTCGCCTGATCGATGTCCGACTGCGCGCCGGAGGTGACCTTGTCGGCGCCGAAGATCATCTCCTCGGCGACGCGGCCGCCCATCAGGATGGCGAGGCGGGAGGTCATCTGCTCGAAGCTCATGGAGAGCTTGTCGCGCTCGGGCAGCTGCATGACCATGCCCAGCGCCCGGCCGCGCGGGATGATCGTGGCCTTGTGCACCGGGTCGGTGGCCGGGACGTTGAGCGCGACGATGGCATGGCCCGCCTCGTGATAGGCGGTCAGCCGCTTCTCGTCGTCGGTCATCACCAGCGTCTTGCGCTCGGCGCCCATCATGACCTTGTCCTTGGCGTCCTCGAACTCGGCCTGCGTGACAATGCGCTTGTTACGCCGCGCCGCCAGCAGGGCCGCCTCGTTGACGAGGTTCATCAGGTCCGCGCCGGAGAAGCCGGGCGTGCCGCGCGCCAGAACCTTGAGGTCGACATCGGGCCCGAGCGGCACCTTGCGGACATGCACGCGCAGAATCTTCTCGCGGCCGACCACGTCGGGGTTGGACACCACGATCTGGCGGTCGAAACGGCCGGGGCGCAGCAGCGCGGGGTCGAGAACGTCAGGCCGGTTGGTGGCCGCGATGATGATGATGCCTTCGTTCGGCTCGAAGCCGTCCATCTCCACAAGGAGCTGGTTCAGCGTCTGCTCGCGCTCGTCATTGCCGCCGCCAAGGCCGGCGCCGCGGTGGCGGCCGACAGCGTCGATTTCGTCGATGAAGATGATGCAGGGCGCGTTCTTCTTGGCCTGTTCGAACATGTCGCGCACGCGGCTCGCGCCGACGCCCACGAACATCTCGACGAAGTCGGAGCCGGAGATGGTGAAGAACGGCACGTTGGCCTCGCCCGCCACCGCCTTCGCGGTGAGGGTCTTGCCGGTGCCGGGAGGGCCGACCAGAAGCACGCCGCGCGGGATGCGGCCGCCCAGGCGCTGGAACTTCTGCGGGTCCTTGAGGAACTCCACGATTTCCTGCAGGTCTTCCTTGGCCTCGTCGATGCCCGCCACGTCGTCGAAGGTGACGCGGCCATGCGCCTCGGTCAGCAGCTTCGCCTTGGACTTGCCGAAGCCCATGGCCCGGCCCGCCCCGCTCTGCATCTGCCGCGAGAGGAACACCCAGGCGCCGATGAGCAGCGCGATCGGCAGGAGGTTGATGAGCAGCGTCATCACCCAGTTGGATTCGTTGGTCTGGGGCCGCGCGGTGATCTGTACGCCCTTCTGCTGGAGCTTGGAGACCAGGCTCGGATCGAACGGCGCGAACGTCGTGAAGGTCCGGCCGTCGGTGTAGGTGCCCGAAATCTCCTGTCCGGAGATCGTCACGGTGGAGATACGGCCCGACTCGGCGTCGCTCAGCAGCTGGCTGTACGCGATGTCCGACCCCGCCGTCCGCGAGCCTGGGCTCTGGAACAGGGTGACCAATGCCAGCACGAGCAGGAAGATCACCAGCCAGACGGCGAAGTTGCGAAAGTTGGGGTTCATATCCGCATCCGATCTGCGAGCGCCGGCTTGAAGGTCGTCAGGCGCCAGCTTGCCATCCCTATTTAGTCTCCGGCCCTGCCCTTGCCAAGGAGCGGCCGGTCAACACGGTTGACGCGCCCGCGCCGCCGCTGCGGCTCGGGCCGGCAGGCGAGAACGCCATCCGCCCCAAGCGTCAGCAACATGCCGCCGAGCGTGCGCCTGAGCGGCCGACCGCGACGCACCGCCTCGGCGATCGCCAAGGCGCAATCTTCCACGCGCCCGAGCCGCGCGCCATGATCGGGCGCAACATCCGGAGCCTTCGGCGCCGTTTCGGCGATGAGCCGCGCCAGCATGCGCACGGCCACCGCGCGGGGCTGCGCCGCCAGCGCGCGGCCGTCGATCGACGCACCTTCAGCGGCGGGACAGCGGCAGCGCGCGAGCTCCGCCTGCGACAACGCGTCCAGCGCGTCCTCGGCCTCGGCGGCCCTGCGTGCGAAGCGTGCCAACGCCTCGGCATCGAGCCCCTGCTCGGCGAGCAGCGGCATCAGCGCGCGCCAGCGGGCGCGGGCGAAGCGCGGGTCGCCATTGGACGGATCCTCGATCCAGGTCCAGCGATGGTGCCGGCATGTGGCGGCGAGCCGTGCCTTCGGCATGCCGAGGAGGGGCCGCAGATGGGGCAACCCGCCGGTGAGCCCTTCCGCGCGCATCCCCGCCATCCCGGCGAGGCCGGATCCTGCGGCGAGCCGCATCAGCAGGGTCTCGGCCTGATCGTCCTGGGTGTGGGCGGTCGCCAACGCGTCGGCGCCGATGGCGCGCGCATGGATGCTCAAGAGACCGTATCGCGCAGCCCTGGCGGAAGCCTGGAGGGCGCTCGCCGGCCGGGGGCCGTCCCAACGCAGCGTCGCGGCCTCAAGCCCGAGCGCGGCGGCCTTCTCCGCGACGCCCGCGGTCTCGCCGGCGGAATCAGGGCGCAAGCCGTGGTCGACGCTCGCCACCGCCGGCAGCGGAGCGCCGGTCCGCCGTGCCCAGCGCGCCGCCAGCCCCATGAGCGCGACCGAGTCGACGCCGCCAGACACCGCAAGGAGAATCCGTCGCTGGCCGAACGCGCCGAAGCAGGCATCCGCCTCCGCGTCGTCCAGCGGCCTGTCGGCGGGAGCGCAGCGCGCCTCCATCACCCGTCGCAGCGGGACCGGCGCTGCTCGCGCTCGACGCCCTGCTTCACGTTGACCGAGGCCTGCGGATACTTGACGCCGAGCTGCGCGTAGGTGGCGCAGGCCTGGTCGCGTGCGCCGAGAGCGCCGAGCGACATGCCGAGCCGGAGCATCGCGTCGGGCGCGACGGCGGACCGCGCATGGTCCGTCGTCACCTTCAGATATTGCTCGGCCGCATCCTTGTGCCGGTTGCGTCGGAAATAGGTCTCGCCGAGCCAGTAGGTGGCGTTGGGGACCATCCGGTCGCGCGGATGGGACTGCAGAAACTGCCTGAAGCCCATTTCCGCCTCCTCGAACTGCCGTGCCGAGAACAAGGCATAGGCCGCGTCGTAGACATCCTTGGGCGTGCCCTGCGCGGTGGCGACCGCGCTCGGGCCCGGGCGCGGCGTCAGCGCCGCGGCTGGCGGCTGGCGCACCCCGGTGACGTCGAGCGGCTGGCCTGCGCCCGGCGCGCCATTGTCGAGGATGCCGGTCTGGGGGGCGCCAAGCGGGCGCGGCCCGCCTGGCAGGTCGGGCTGGGCCGCCGGATCGAAGGCGTCGCCCCGGCGCGGCCGGCCGCCGGGCGCGGGCTGGGCCGGCACGGGGGCAGGCGCAGGCGCCGCCGCCCCGCGCCCGCCAGCGCGCTCGCTGAGGCGGAACTCCACATCTTCCTGGAAGCGCTTGAGCTGATCGGCAAGCCTGCGGTTCTCGAACTGCAGCTGCTCGATCTGGCCCGAAAGCTGCCGCACCTGATTCTCGAGCCGGTTCGTGCGCACGGTCAGCTCGGCGGCATCCTGTGCGCTGGCCGGGGCCACAGGCCAGATCGCCCAAAGGACGAGGCCGGCCAAGGCAACGGTGCGGATGAGGGTCGGATGCATGATGGTTCCCGGTCGAAATTCCAAGGTCGTGGCGTCGTCGGCCATGGATGATCTGTCAGATCGACTCACGGCGAAAATACGACAACCGGCGCTGACCTTGCGCCGGTTGCGATGAACCCCGTCAGAACAGCCGTTTGTCAGACGCCGGCGCCGGCGTCCAGCAACGTCACGGCGCGACGGTTCTGCGACCAGCACGAGATGTCGTTGCAGACCGCGACCGGGCGCTCCTTGCCGTAGGAGACGGTTCGCATCCGCGTTGCCGCGATGCCGCGCGAAGCGAGGTAGTCGCGCACGGTCTGGGCGCGGCGCGCGCCGAGCGAGAAATTGTACTCGCGCGTGCCGCGCTCGTCGGCATGGCCTTCGATGGTGAAGGAATAGCGCGGATAGCGCTGCAGCCACTGCGCCTGCTTGTCGAGCGTCGAGGTGGCGGTTGGGGTGAGGTCGGTCGAATCCGTCTCGAAGAACACGCGGTCGCCGACGTTGACGACGAAGTCCTGCGCGCTGCCGGGCGTGGCGGCCCCGCCGGCTCCGAAGCCGGCCTGCGCGTTGGGATCGGTGGCGGGCGTGTTGGCGCAGGCGCCGAGCGCGAGCGTGCCCATGAGGATGGCGGCGAACCGGGCGGCGCGGGCGCTCGCCAGCAACGACATGACCATGGTGGAATCTCCTGAAGCGAAACGGGGGCGGACGCCTGTTGTCGAGACGCCACATGCCCCATCAATGTCGCGTCAACCTAAACGAGACCTTGCCAGACCAAGTCAAAATGGCGGCATCGCGGCGGATGGTTAACGAAACGTCACCGGATCAAGGCGCGGAAAAGGCGTCCCGGCGAGGGCCGGAATCCTCTTGTGCGGCTCAGGAGCGCGCTTCTGTCAGCAGCGGCGACCAGGTCGGGTCGGAAGCGAAGGCCGGGGTCGGCACCGGCTGCTCGACGCGTCCGGTGATGTCCACCATGTAGAGCTTGCCGCCCGACTGCCCGCCCGGATCGCGGAAGAACATGATGTATTGCCCGTTCGGCGCGAAGCTGGGCGACTCGTTGTGGAAGCCCTCGGTCAGGATGCGCTCGCCCGAGCCGTCGGGACGCATCACGCCGATGGCGAAGCCGCCGCTGCCGCGCTTGGTGAAGGCGATGAGCTCGCCCTTGGGCGACCAGGCCGGCTGGGAGTACGAGCCCTGCTGGAAGGAGATGCGCTTCGCCGCCCCCCCGCCCGCGCCCATCACGTAGAGCTGCTGCGAGCCGCCGCGGTCGCTCTCGAACACGATCTGCGTGCCGTCCGGCGAATAGGAAGGCGATGTGTCGATGGCGGCCGTGTCGGTGAGCCGCGTGGTCGAGCGCGAGCCGAGGTTCATCGCATAGAGGTTGGAGTTGCCGCCCTGCTGCAGCGATAGCGCGATGGCCTGCCCGTTGGGCGAGAAGCGCGGGCTCGAGGTCATGTCGGGGAAGTTGCCGACCACCTGCCGCGCACCGCTCTCGATGTTGAGAACATGCACGCGCGGCTGCTCGCCGAGCCGCTGCGCCATGTAGGTCACCTCCTGCGACACCGGCGAGTAGCGGGGCGTCACCACCGAGACGTCGCCATTGGTCAGGTAGCGCACGTTGGCCCCGTCCTGATCCATCAGCGCCAGCCGCTTGCGCCGGTTCTCCTTCGGCCCCGATTCATCGACGAACACCACACGCGTGTCGAAGAACCCGCCGACGCCGGTGACCTTTGTGTAGATCGCGTCCGAGATGATATGCGCCACGCGCCGCATGTTGTTCGGGTCGGTGAAGTACTGCTGGCCGGCGAGCTGCTGGCCCGAGCCGATGTCCCAGAGCCGGAACTCCGAGCGCAGCCGCGCGCCGTCGCGGACCACGCGCCCGACCACCAGCCCCTGCGCCCCCGTGGCCTTCCAGGCCTCGAAATTGGGCACGCCGTCAAAGGCCGGGGTGCGTTCGGCATGGCGCTCTCGCGGCAGCGGGTTGAAATAGCCCGAGCGCTTGAGGTTGTTGGTGATAATGCCCGAGACGCGCGGGCCCATGTCGCCTTCACCGCCGAAATCGGCGATGGCGATGGGCATGGGCTGGAAGGTGCCCTTGCGCAGGTCGATCACCAGCTGAGCCAGCGCGGGAGACGCGGCGAGCGCCTGCGCGGCGGCGAGCGCCGCGGCGCCCGTCAAC
The DNA here is from genome assembly GCA_027489835.1 of Hyphomicrobiales bacterium. Lineage (GTDB taxonomy): Bacteria > Pseudomonadota > Alphaproteobacteria > Rhizobiales > Beijerinckiaceae > Allobosea. The sequence continues at coordinate 4,007 of JAIXZF010000227.1, read as the reverse complement.
AGCGATCGGCGCGAGACCGGCTGCCAGGGGGGCGGGGCAAGCGGGGCGGACACGATGGTCATGATGGGAAGCCTTCAGGCGTCACAGGACATCGCGCGCGTCGAAGTTGACGACGACGTCGCGCCAGTCGCTGTAGAAAGGGGTGAACTGCGCGGGGATGCGCAGGGGCGTGCAGCGCCGCGTCGCGGTCAGCGCGGAATCGGCCGCCACGCGGAAGAGGGGATCGGCCGATGAGTTGATCACCGAGGGCTGGCCCGAAAGCGTGCCGTCCTGGTTGAGCGCAACGCGCACCGACGGGATCGGCGGCTTCTGCGAGCCCTGCAATGCCACGGGCACGTTCCAGCAGCGCTCGAGCTGTTCCTTGATGATGCCGATGAGCTGCGAGCGCATGTTGGGGTTCATGCGCTGCGCCGAGCCCGTCTGCGTGCCGAGCGAGGCGACGCGGTTGACCTCGCGTCCGGAGGAGCCTGTCGACTGCGCGGGCTCCTTCGAGGCGAGAAGCTTGGAGATGTCGTTGGGGTTGAAGCGCGAGGCGAGTTCGGCATCGCGGCGGGCCTTGGCCTCCGCGTCGGCCTTGGCCTTGGCGTCGGCCGCCTGCTTCGCCTTGGCGGCGGCGTCGGCGCGCGCCTTGGCCAAAGCTTCGGCCTTCTCCTTGGCCTCGGCTTCCGCTTCGGCCCTGGCGTCGGCTTCAGCTTTGGCCTTCGCGGCGGCGTCGGCGCGCGCCTTGGCGGCAGCGGCGGCTGCGCTGGCGGCGGCCTCGGCCTGCGCCCTGGCCCTGGCTTCCGCCTCGGCCTTCGCGCGCTGGGCGGCGCGGGCCTCCTCGGCGGCCTTCTCGCGCTGGGCCTGCAGCTCGGCCTGCTCGGCGAGCTGGGCCAGCTGGTCGCGCCGCAGCTCCGGCTTGGGCTCGGGCTTGGCCGCCTCCTGCGGGCGGGCCTCGGGCTTCGGCGCCTCGGCGGCCTTCGTCTCGGGCTTCGGCGGCGCCTTCTCGGGCTCGGGCTTCGCGGCCTGCCGGACCTGCGCCGGGCGCGACGGCGGCGGCGGGGGAGCGGCCTCGTCGCGCTCGGCCGTCTTCATCTCGGCGGGCCGGGTCGGCGGCGCCGGCGTGTCGCGCTTCGCCTCGCCCGGGTCCTTCTGCTCGGTGAGCTCGCTCTGGCGCTCGGCGTGGGGCTTGGGCGCATCCTGCACGGCCTTGGCGGTGCGCTCGCCCCGCGTCACCTCGTTGAGGTCGGATGGCGACACCACCTCGACGGCGATCGCCTCCTCGGCATCCTTGAAGGGCTGAGGCGACGTTCCGAACGCGACGAGGCCCGCGACCAGGATGGCCGCGTGCCCGACCGCCGATACGGCGACCCCGGGTTCCTTCGTCGAGAAGGCGCGTATGAAACGCAACTCAGCTCACCTCTTCTGCTCGCCATCCGTGACGAGCGCGATCTTCTTGTAGCCCGCCGCGGTGATCGCGCCCATCACCAGCGCGACGCGCCCGTAATCCACCTGACGATGCCCGCGCACGTAGATGCGCTCGTCCATGCCGGCCTTGGCCGCGCTGGCGAGGCGCGCCACGAGGTCGGCCTCGCGGACCTCCTCGTCTTGAACATAGATCCGGCCCTTGTCGTCGATGGCGACGGTCACGGGCTTTTGATCGATGTTGATCGGCTTGGCCGCCGTCTGCGGCAGGTCGATCGGCACGCCGACCGCGAGCAGCGGCGCGGCGACCATGAAGATGATCAGCAGCACCAGCATGACGTCGATGAACGGCGTCATGTTGATCTCGTTCATCGCGACGTGGCGGCGTCCCCTACCCCGACGCCTGCGGCCGCCCCCTTGCGCCTGCGCTCCTGCCGACATGCCCATGATGCGCTCCTCAGGCCGCCATCTCGTGGGCGGCGCGGGGCGTCATGCGCTCGTCAATCTGACGCTGCAGGATGGCGCTGAACTCGTCGGCGAAGGTTTCGAGGCGGCCCGTCGCCTTGGCGGCGTCGGCCTGCAGCTTGTTGTAGGCGATGACGGCCGGAATGGCGGCGAACAGGCCGATAGCGGTGGCGAACAGCGCCTCCGCGATGCCGGGCGCCACCACCGCCAGCGAGGTGTTCTTCGACACGGCGATGGCCTGGAACGCCGTCATGATGCCCCAGACCGTGCCGAACAGGCCGATGAAGGGCGAGGAGGAGCCGATGGTGGCAAGCACCAGCAGCTTGGATTCCAGCCGCTCGGCCTCGCGCTGGATCGTCACGTCCACGACCTTGTCGATGCGCTGCGACAGGCTGGCGACCGAGCGCCCACCATTCTCGAAGGAGCGCTTCCATTCGCGCATGGCGGCCACGAACACGGCCGACATGTCGGCGACCGGCCGGTTCGACAGGTTGCGGTAGAGCTCGTCGAGAGACTGCCCGGACCAGAAGGTCTCCTCGAAGCGGTCCATGGCGGCCTGCGTGCGGCGATAGAGCAGCGTCTTGTCGACGATGATCGCCCAGCACCAGATCGAGGCCGCGACCAGCCCGATCATCACGAGCTTCACGACGAGGTGGGCGTGCCAGAACATCGCCCAGAAGGACATGTCGAGGGGAGCCTGCGCGACTTCGACTGGGGTCATCTCGTCCTGTCCTCAGGCCTTTCCGGCCGCACGCTTGGGGGCTCGCGCTCGGGCAGCCACCGGGGGTTTTCTCGATGCCGGGAAATGGTCCCGCCATGTCGCGCCCGATTCCGGCGAAAGAAGGGCGCGAAAACTGGCCGGGACCGTGGTGTTCCCGTGTTCTGATCGAGTTAAGCGTCAGATAGGGTTAATGTTCGGTTAGGCCCAGCCCGCCCGCGCCGCGCTTCTGCTGCATTGCACCACGCGGCGCGCTGGCGCATAGCGTGCGCGAAAGCTGCCCCCGCCCGCCGCGCGGCGAGCCCGACGAGGACCATGATGCGCGTCGCCAGCCTCCATCGCTACCCCGTCAAGGGCCTCTCGCCGGAGCGGCTGGCGCGGGCCGACCTTCCGGCCGGCGGGCACGTCAAGGCAGACCGCCTCTTCGCCGTGGAGAACGGACCCTCGGGCTTCGACGAGGCCAATCCCACGCACCTGCCGAAGACGAGCTACCTCACCCTCATGCGCCACGAAGGCCTCGCGCGCATCAGGGCCGCCTATGATGACGCATCGGACGAACTCGGCCTCACCGTCGACGGGGAGGCGGTGCGCGCCGACCTCGGCACCCAGCAAGGGCGCGCCCTGATCGAGGCCTTTCTCGCGCGTCATGTCCCTTCGGCCGAAGCGCGGGGCCCCTTCCGCATCCTGCGCGGCCGGGGTGGATACCGCTTTACTGACTCCCGTTCCGGCTACGTCTCGCTCCTCAACGCCGCCAGCGTGCAGGACCTTGAGGCGCGGCTCGGCGCGCCGGTCGATCCCCTGCGCTTCAGGGCCAACATCCTGCTGGAGGGCCTCGCGCCCTGGGCCGAGTTCGCGCTGGTGGGTCAGGTGATCGAGGCGCCGTCCGGCCTCCGGCTCAAGGTTCTGAAGCCGATCGACCGCTGCGCCGCCACCTCCGTCGACCCCGTGACCGGGGCGCGCGACCTGCCGGTCGTGAAGGCCCTGATGAAGGGCTATGGCCATGTCGATTGCGGCGTCTACGCGGAGATCGTGCGGGGCGGCGTCATCGCCGAGGGCCACCGGCTCGCCATCGCGCCGTCCGAAGAGCCGCGGCTGGGCTTCTGAATGAAAACGGCGGGACCCCGGAGGGCCCCGCCGCACGCCGGTGGAGGCGATCGGTTTACTCGGCGGCCGGTTCGGCCGCGCCTTCGTCGCGCTTCTTGGGCGGCCGGCCGCGCTTGCGCGGCGCAGGAGCGGCTTCGCCATCCGCAGCCGCCGCGACGGGAGGCTGCGGCGCAGGCTTGGGCGCGGTTTCCACCGCGATCGAGGTGCGTGATGGAGCGGTCAGGAAGGCGGGCAGCGCCGCCTTGTCCGTCATCGGCTCCTCATGGCGCGGCTCGCGGGCCGGCCTGTCCTCACGGTTATGGCGATCCTCGCGCGG
>JAIXZF010000110.1 GCA_027489835.1 Hyphomicrobiales bacterium | reverse complement strand
GCGGCGCTGAACAGCGTGCGGCCGTCCACGACCCTGAAACTGCCCTCGATGATGTTCGCCTCGCCGATGAAATCGGCAAGGAAGCGGCTGCGCGGACGCTCGTAGAGATCCTCCGGCGCGCCCTCCTGCGCGATCCTGGCGTTGTCCATCACGATGACCTTGTCGGAGACGGCGAGCGCCTCCTGCTGGTCATGGGTCACGTACAGCACCGTCAGCCCCAGCCTCTGCTGCAGGTCGCGGATGTCGTCGCGCACCTTGCGGCGCAGCTTGGCATCGAGGTTTGACAGGGGCTCGTCGAAGAGCAGCACGCGCGGCTCGAGCACGATGGCGCGCGCCACGGCAACGCGCTGCTGCTGGCCTCCGGAAAGTTCGGACGGCAACCGCGACTCGAAGCCGGCGAGTCCCACGAGTTTCAGCTTTTCCCGTGCCATCTCCTCGGCTTCGCCTCGCCGCGCGCCCGAGGCCAGCGGCCCGTACATCACGTTGTCGAGAACGTTCATGTGCGGGAACAGCGCATAGCTCTGGAACACCATCGAGACGTCACGCTCGGCCGCTCCCAGGCGGGTCACGTCCTCGTCTCCGATCAGGATCCGGCCAGAGGTGGCCAGCTCCAGCCCAGCCACCAGCCTAAGCGTCGTGGTCTTGCCGCAGCCCGAGGGCCCGAGAAGGGTCACCAGCGTGCCAGCCTGCACCTCGAACGACACGTTCTTCACAGCTCCGACGCTGCCGTAGAACTTCGAGACGTCGATGAACTTGACGGAGGCGGCGCGGGACATCAACGGGCTCCGAGATTGACGGGGTTGGGGGTCGCCGGAACGCCGCCGACGCCGCGTCTGCCGATCTTGCGCTCGCCGACCATGAGCTGGATGCCAACGACGACGACAAGCATGAAGATGATCAGCAGCGAGGAATAGGCGATGGCGAGCGGGTACTCGCCCGCCTCCACGCGGTTCACGATGTAGGCGGTGGCCATGTTGTAGCGTGCCGTCACCAGGAAGATGATGGCGCTCACCGCCGTCATGGCATGGACGAAGGAGAACACCAGCGTCGCGATGATCGCCGGCTTGAGCAGCGGCAGCGTCACGCGGCGCACCGTGTGGCCGGTGGAAGCGCCGAGCGTGGTCGAAGCCTCGTCCAGCGATTTGTCGATCTGGCTCAGCGCGGCGATGCCCGCCCTCACCCCGACCGGCATGTTCCGGAACACGAAGCAGATGATGAGGATCAGGCCCGTCCCGGTGATCTCGATCGGCGGAATGTTGAACGCCACGATGTAGGCGACGCCGATCACCGTGCCCGGGATGGCGAAGGCCAGCATCGTCACGAATTCGAAAGTGCGCTTGCCTACGAAATCGTGGCGCGAGAGCACGTAGGCCGTGAGGATGCCGATCACCGCGGTGATGGGTGCGGCGACGGCCGACACCATCACGGTGACGAAGAACGAATCCCAGGCCGAGCCGGAGAAGAACAGGCCCTTCGGCCCCCATTCGATGGCGAAGCCGGTGAGGATGTGCCGCCAGGTCGGCTCCATCACGCCGCGCCCGATGTCGGTGACGAAGCCGCCGACGATGATGATGCCGTAGATCGCGATGGTCATCACGATCCAGGGCACCACGACGCCGAGCGAAGCGATGCGCACGCCGCGTGGCAGCGGCGGCGGCACACCATTGTCGCCCTTCCCGGTGACCGTGACGTAGGAACTCTTGCCGAGCCAGACCATCTGCGCCCAGAAGGCGGACAGCGTCAGGGCGAGCAGGATGAGCGCGAGGATGGCCGCGCGCCCCGGATCGTGCTGCGCTCCTGCGACAGCGAAGAAGATCTTGGTCGACAGCACCTCGAACGAGCCGCCCAGCACCAGCGGATTGCCGAAATCCGCAAGGCTCTCGACGAAGCCGAGCAGGAAGGACGCGGCGATGGCCGGCCGCAGCAGCGGGAAGGTCACGGTCCTGAAGGTTCGCCAGCGCTTGGCCCGCAGCGTCTGCGCGGCTTCTTCAAGCGAAGGCGAGATGCCCTGCAGCGCGCCGCGCAGCATCAGGTAGGACAATGGGGTCTGCGACAGCACCTGCGCGATCAGCACGCCCGGCAGACCATAAATCCAGCGCGAGCGCGGGATGTTGAACCACTGGTCGAGGAAGGTGGTGACGATGCCCGTCCGCCCGAACAGCACGACCAGCGCCAGCGCGATGACGAAGGGCGGCGTGATGATCGGCAGGATCGAGATGGCGTCGAAAAGCTTGGTGTTCTTCATGCCGCCGCGCTGGGCGAGCAGCGCGAAGGCGAGGCCGAGGAAGGTGGAGATCGCGCCAGCCAGCAGCCCGAGGATGACGGTGTTCGCCACCACCCCGCAGCTTGCATCGCGCGTCAGGCAGCCCAACGACCATATATCTGGCGCGAGAAGGCGATTGGCGGCCAGCCCGAGATCGAGCGCGCCGGCCTTGTCGAGGAAGGCGCTGCCCAGCACCTTCGCCACGGGAAAGAAGACGAAGAGCAGCACGAGGCCAAAGATCGACACGGTGGTCGTCGCCACCCACCGATCGGCCTTGAACGCGCCGGCAGCCGCGAAGCCGCGCGCGAGCTGGAAGATCAGTGCGCCTGCTGCCAGCGCTGCCCCAAGGCCCATGGCCAGCGACGTTCGGCTGCCGAAAACGGACGGATAGAAGCCGTAGCCGAACAGCGCGAGCAGCCCGAAGCCCGCCACGGCGACGCGCGCCCTGCCGGTCGCGGCTCCCCGCGCGCCGAGCCCGGCGCACGCGATCAGCGCGAGGATCGGCAGCGCCAGCGGCCAGCGGCCGTCGAAGGCAAGCGCCAGGCCCGAGCGCGCCTCGTCCACGAACGCCCAGGGCGCCGCGATGAAGCCCACGGCGGCGAGGACCGCCGCCGCGATGTCGGGAAAGCCGCGATCGGCTGAGCGCCTGCGCAACGGACCAGCCTCTTCCGCTCAGCGACGCGGCGCGTTGCGGACTTCAGCATCCCAGCGCGCCAGAAGCCTGGTGCGCTCGGCGGAGGAGCCGTACTTCGCGAAGTCGTAGTCGATCATCTTGATGTCGGCGAGCTTGGGGGACTGCGGCGGCACCGTGGAGGCGGTGTTCGACGGCACCTGATAGGACTTCGCCTCGATGGCGATGGCCTGCGCCTCGGGCGTCAACGCCCAGTCGTAGAAGCGCTTGGCGTTGGCCATGTTGCGCGCGCCCTTCACGATCGACATGGAGCCGATCTCGTAGCCGGTGCCCTCGCAGGGCGCCACGATCTGCACGGGCGCGCCAGTGACGGCCTGTGCCACCGCGTCATGCAGGAAGGTGATGCCGACGAGGCTCTCGCCTGTCGCCACAGCGCGGGCCGGTGCCGCGCCCGAGCGGGTGTACTGGTTCACGTTGCGGTGCATCGCCCTCATGAACTCGAAGGCCTTGTCCTCGCCCATCAGCTGAACGAGCGTCGCAACCTTGGTGTAGGCGGTGCCCGACGAGTTGGGATCGGCCACCTGCACCTCGTCTCGGAACTCAGGCTTGACGAGATCGGCCCAGCACTTAGGCGCAGCGATGTTGCGGCGCTGGAGTTGCTGGGTGTTGAACGAATAGCCCAGCGCGCCAGCATAGATGCCGACCGTCTTGAAGCCGGACTGCTCGGCTTGCTTGCGGGCCCAGGGCTGGAGCTGCGGCAACGCGGGGGACTGGTAGGGTTCGGTCAGGTTTTCCTCGGCGGCCTGAAGGTGCGGATCGCCCGTGCCGCCCCACCAGATGTCGCCGCGCGGGTTGGCGGCTTCGGCCTTGAGCTGGGCATAGGTCTCGCCCGAGGATTTGCGGGTCATCGAGACCTTGATGCCCGTCGTGCGCTCGAAGGCCTGCATCATCGGGCGGCACCATTCTTCCTGCACCGAGCAGTAGACGGTGAGTTCGCCCTGCGCGGCGGCGGGAGCGGCGCTCATGGAAAGGCCGAGCGCGGCGAGCGCTCCGAAAGCCAGGCGGCGGTTCACGGTGTTGGTCATGCTGGTTCCTCCGGTTTGGTTGGCGTGAGTGTAGGGCGCCCTCAGGCGCCGCCCATCTTCGTGGGCTTGGGCGCGGCTGCGATGCCACAGGCGTCGAAAAGCGTGTCCCAGAGAGCTGGGACGGTGACGAGGATCGGATTGCCCTCGGTTATCCAGTCGCCCGAGCAGAAATCGTTGATGCGCGCTCCCGCCTCGGTGGCGATCACCAGCCCCGCAGCCACATCCCACGAATTGATGTGCAACTCGCCGTAAGCGTCCGTGCGCCCGATCGCGACATGCGCGATGCCGAGAGCGCCTGACGCGCTGCGCTTCACGTTGCAGCCGAGGCCGTAGAGCCGGCCCACGGCGTCGAGATAGGGCCCGGCCGGCAGCCGGGGGGACCAGCCATACTCCACGGTGGAGCGGCGCAGATCATGGGTCGAGGCTGCCTTGATGGGCACGCCGTTCATCGTGGCGCCATGCCCGCGCCGCGCGAGGAAGGTTTCGCCGAGCGCCGGCGCATGGATCACGCCGAGCTCGGGCACGCCGTCGAGCACGAAGCCGATCGACACGCACCATTGCCGATCCCCGCGCGCAAAATTGGCGGTGCCGTCGATCGGGTCGATGATCCACAGGCGCGCAGCATCGCCGCCGCCCATCTCCTCGCCCATCACCGAATCCTCCGGGAAGGCCTCGGCAATGCGCCGGCGGAAAAGCGCTTCGACGGCGCCGTCCGCGATGGTAAGGAAATCCTGCGACCCCTTCATCGTCACGCCAAGCGAGGACTGATCGGAGAAATGCCGCAGCGCGAGCTGGCCGCATTCATGCGCGATCCCCGCCAGCGCGGCGAAGCGCGCCCATAGGCCCGCCTCATTCAGCCCGGATTCGTGCCGCGCCTTCAACTCAGCCTCCGAGCCTAACGGGGCGGCCCGTGCGGTGCGCCTCGGTCGCCGCGTCGGCCAGCAGCTGCGCCTTCAGCCCATCCTGCCCCGAGGGCGACGGGCTGCGCCCTGTCTCGACCGCATCGAGGAAATGCGCGAACTCGGCGCGATAAGCCTGCGCGTAGCGCTCGAGGAAGAAGGGCAGCGCCGGATCGGTGCGGAAGCCCGCCTCGGTCGCGATCTCGACGGTGGTGAGCGGCACGTTCTGCGCCCTCACCATGCCCTTGGAACCATGCACCTCGAAGCGCTGGTCATAGCCATAGGTGGCGCGGCGCGAATTCGAGATCTGCGCGATCTTGCCGCTCACGGTCTTGAGCAGCACGGCCGCCGTGTCGACGTCGCCAGCCTCCCCTATGCCGGGGTCGACGAGGCACGCGCCCACGGCATGAACCTCGACCGGCTCCTCACCAAGAAGGAAGCGCGCCATGTCGAGATCGTGGATCATCATGTCGCGAAACAGCCCGCCCGAGCGCGCCACATAGGATGGCGGCGGCGGCGACGGATCGCGCGACAGGATCGTGACCATCTCGACCGCGCCGATCTCGCCTGCCCGGATACGGCGCTCCGCCTCGGCGAAGCTGGGGTCGAACCGGCGGTTGAATCCGATCATCAGCGGCTTGCCGCAAGCCTCGACGATGGCAAGGCAATCGCGAATGCGGGCGGATGACAGGTCGACCGGCTTCTCGCAGAACACGGCCTTGCCCGCCTTCACCGAAGCTTCGATCAGGTCGGCATGGGTGTCGGTCGGCGAGCAGATCAGGACCGCGTCAATGTCGGTCGCCCCGACGATAGCGTCGACATCGGCCGTTTTGGCTCCGAACTGCTGCGCGAGCGCTTGGGCGGCCTCCGGCACGGCATCGGCGACCGCCACCAGCCGCGCCTTGCCCGAGCCCGCGACATTGCCGCCATGGATGCGGCCGATGCGGCCCGCGCCCAGCAAACCAACCCTAATCAAGCCACCCTCCCCGGCCGCGTTTTTTGTTTGACGGCTACATATCATGCTTTGCCCGTGAGGCTAGCTTCTGATTTGATCAGCGCAAGTGACGGGCGCATGAAGCGCTCAAGAATCACGGTTTCGGGGAGACGGCATCATGGCAACCGGCACGGGCAGCCGCCTCGATGGCAGGATTGCCGTCGTGACGGGCGGAACGCAGGGGCTTGGCGAGGCGATCGCGACGCTGTTCGCGGAGCGGGGCGCGGCCGGCCTCGTCATCTGCGGGCGCAACGCCGAGCGCGGCGAGGCGGTCAGGTCTGCATTGGCCGCAAAGGGCTGCGAGACCGTGTTCGTGCGCGCCGATCTTTCCAACGTGGTGGATGCGCGCGCCGTCATTGCCGCGGCCGATGCCCGCTTCGGCAGGGTGGATGCGCTTGTGAACGCCGCCGGCCTCACCGATCGGGGCACCATCCTCGACACCACGCCCGAGCGCTTCGACGAGTTGTTCGCCGTCAACGTCCGCGCGCCCTTCTTCCTGACGCAGGAAGCGGCGCGGATCATGGTCCGCGAGCGGATCGCGGGCTCGATCGTCAACATCCAGTCCATGTCCGCCCATGGCGGC
>JAIXZF010000216.1 GCA_027489835.1 Hyphomicrobiales bacterium | reverse complement strand
GACCCCTTATAGGGCGTAGTGCCCTAGGGCGTCAAGCCCTATCTCATCATCATGAGATCCGCAGGCTGGACCGGCTCCCACACCTTGACCTTCGCCATCCGGGCGATGGCGATCATGCTCAGCGTCCCGGTCCCGCCGGGGAAAGCCACGACGCCGTCGGGCTTGAAGGCCGCCAGCATCTCGGCGTTGCGGATCGGCCCGGCCTTAGATCCGGGGTGCCGGCCGTATTTCTCCCAATCGGCTTTGAAGGTCTTGCATGGCACGCCGCGCGCCAGAGCCCAGCGGCGGGCCTCCTTGTCGGCCCCGGGAGCGCCGCCCTGCGCGATCTCGGTGATCGTCACCTTGGCGTGCAGGCGGTCGAGCGCCCCATAGATCGCGAGGCGCTCCTCGGCAGCGAGGCCGTACTTTCTCCCGCCGCAGACGATGAACCGCATTACGCCGGCCGCAGATTGGCGATGGCGTAGATGTGGCAGAAGAGGCCGCCGCCCTCGGCCCGGTGAGCGACCACATAGCGAATGGGGCTATCGGAGGCTGCCCGGAAGACCCCCCGGACCTCGCCCTTCACCTTGTAGTCGCCCGTGTACTTCTCGACGTGGTCGCCGATGCGGAGGTGCGCCCCGCTCGATCCCCGGAGGAGGTCGATCTGGGCGATGGCCGTCCGCGCGATGGACCGGCAGCTATCTTGCCACTCGTCCGACAGCGTGTCCCATGGGCGATTGACTTGCGTCCGGTTCGCCGAGATGGCCATGGCGACGACCTCGACCTCTTGCTCGTGCGTCATTCGTAGATCCCCCGGGCTGTGCCGGGCTCCCTGCTCTCGATGATGATGAGGTCGCGCGCGATCTGGTCCATGCCGCCGCGCGTGACGTGGTTGGGGCCAGCGCAGGCCGTCAGGGCCAGCGCCAGCGCGATCACCGCGGCACGACGCCGCCACCGATCTTTCGTTTCCATTTCGACCTCTTGCCTCCGGGAAGGGGGTTGCGAGACGGGGGCTTGGCCCCGACGTGGATGGCCTCGCGCCGCTTCGCGCGGGCCGTGTTACCGGCGTCCTGCGCCGTCTTGGCCCGGTGGCACTTGGCGTGCGCCGGCCGGAGGTTGTCGCCGTGGTCGTCGCCGCCCTGCGCGAGCGGGATGACGTGCTCGATCTCCCATGCCTCGCCGGGCGTGATCTTCCCGCCGCAGAGATGGCAGCCGCCATTCCACCGCAGGAAGATCGAGAGCCTCTCCTTTGCTGGGATCGAGCGGCGCGTCATAGCGCCCGGGCGAGCCGCAGGCGGTCGGGCTGCGTCCAATGCACGGTCACGGACCATGCGTTGGGCTTGGGCGAGGCGTGGACCTCGTATTTCGAGATATCCGCGTCGCGGGGCACCTTCTTCGCGGCTTCGCGCTGGATGAGCGGGTCGCTGGGGCCGAAGGCCAGCGGCACATGGACCAGCATCGAGGTCTTGTTGATGGTCGCCACGGCTCAGCCCGCCTTCTCGGCGTTGATGCGCTTCATGGTGCCGCCCTTGCTCCCGGCCTCCTGCGCGAGGCGCGGGTTGATCGAGAAGGACCGCTTGTGGTCAGGGACGGCCCGGCCGCCCTTGCGGCCCGCCTCCCGGGCGAGTGCGGGGTCTTTCGAGAATGACCGGGCAGAGGACGGCATGGCTGAGCCTCCCTTGGACGCGATCTCGCGCTGCATTTCCTTCGACATGGCTGCAAAGCCTCTCGGTTTCGGTTGCTTCTTGGTCACGGGGGCTCCTGTAGGGACTAGGCGGGGCGAAACTGGATGCCGCAGTTCTTGGCGCGGCTGGCGCTCTCCAGCGCGAGGGCTTCGCCCTTCAGGCGGCCAAGCTCGCCGGCCGTCGCGCCGTCGCCGGAGATGAAGAAGAGAGCGGGCCAGAACACGACCAGAGCCACGCCCGTGGCGACCGCGTCGCCGACGGCCTTCTGGTTCTGGGTCTGGGTCAACTGCGCCACCCGGGCGGAGACGTTGGAGGCCTCCGCGGCGATCTGCTGGCAGTTGAGGGGGGCGTAGGCGACCGGGCTGGCGTAGCTCGCGGCGATGTTCTCGGCGCGGCTGGCGCAGCCCGCGAGGGCCGCGGCGCACGCGGCAGTGGTCAGGATCTTGAGCATGGCGGTTCTCCGAGGTCAGGTCGGGGTTGAGGGGCAGGCTCAGGCGGCTTTCGCCGCCTGCGCGCTGTGGGGGAGGCCGAAGTTCTCGGCACAGACCGGGCCGTAGCCGAGGGCTACGCTGGTGCTGTCCTTGAGGCTCCGGTTGCAGAAGCAGCACGCCCCGGTCAGCTTGCCGTGGGCGGCTGCCACGCCGGCCGGATCGGCGGCGAAGGCCTTGAGGAGGTTGGCGACCGGCTCAGCCTTGTCGGCGGCCTTGAAGCCCGGCTGGAACACCCCGCCGGAGATCCGGCCGAGCCACTCGCGCTGCTCGAAGGAGCCGTTGGTCGTCACGTTGATCGAGCCCGGGGCCTTGGAGCCCTTGCCGGCAACCGTGAGGCGCAGGGCGAAATCGAGATCCTTGGCCGTCAGCACGATGGCGGGGCGCTGGAGCTTCTTGCCGGCGGCGTTGAAGAGGGCGTCGATGCCCTTCATCGAGCCGATCTCGGCGGTCTCGGGCGCGGCGGCCTTCGGCTTGGTCGCCCGGTCGGCGAGGATGGCGGCCCACTTGGCCCGGCCCGGCGAGTATTCCCAGCCCTTGCTCTGGCACTGGTCCCAAGCCTTCAGGAGGTCGCTGGCGAAGGCGCGGTCCTTGTCGCCGAGGTTGGCGAGGTTGGCGGCGAGGGTCTGCATCGTGAAGGGGCCGAAGGCGGGGGCGGTGTTCATCGAGGGTCTCCGTGGGGCTGGCGGGTGCGCCGTTTCGATGAGACAGAAATAGAGCGTGGCGCTCAGTGGCGCAAGCGAAAAGTATCATAACAATGACAATATTTTTGCGCGGCTCAAGGTTGCCGCCTTGGGGAAACCTTGGGACTTCCGGTCCCAAGGCGGGCGCTTGTGCGCCTTCCGTTCCGCTATTCGCTCAGGCGGGGTTGACCGGCGGGGCCAGAAAATCTAAAGCCGTCAAAGGCCCTTGCGGCCTTCGGGGTATGGCGCAGTCTGGTAGCGCGGTAGTTTTGGGTGCCTCGGGGCATGCTTGCTCAAGCACCACCTTAACCCCCTGAATTAG
>JAIXZF010000212.1 GCA_027489835.1 Hyphomicrobiales bacterium | reverse complement strand
TTACGGCACCAAGATTTCCGACGGCACGCCCGTCGAGGTCCAGAACGATCCGAAGGTCATCGCCGCCTATCTCGGCGTCGAGGATGACGAGGTCGAGGCCGCCGAAGCCGAAGCGGGTGTCCTATGAGCGTGATCGCCGAAACCGCGGCCCCGGTCGCCCCCGCCCCCGGCAAAGCCGGCTCGATGCTCTCCGTGCGCGGCGTGAAGACCTACTACGGCAACATCATCGCGCTGAAGGGCGTCGACATCGACGTCAACCAAGGCGAGATCGTCACGCTGATCGGCGCGAACGGCGCCGGCAAGTCGACGCTGATGATGACCATCTTCGGCAATCCGCGCGCCCGCGAGGGCACGATCACCTATGCCGGGCGCGACATCACCAATGTGCCGACGCACGACATCGCGCGGCTCGGCCTCGCCCAGTCCCCGGAAGGCCGGCGCATCTTCCCGCGCATGACCGTCTACGAGAACCTGCAGATGGGCGCGGCGGTCAATGAGTTCGCGCATTTCGAGCAGGATCTCGAGCGCATGTGCACGCTGTTCCCGCGCCTGAAGGAGCGGCTGCAGCAGCGCGGCGGCACGCTCTCGGGCGGCGAGCAGCAGATGCTGGCCATCGCCCGCGCGCTGATGAGCAGGCCCAGGCTGCTGCTGCTGGACGAGCCCTCGCTGGGCCTCGCGCCGCTGATCGTCAAGCTGATCTTCGACGCCATCCGTGACCTCAACCGCACCGAAGGCCTCACCGTCTTCCTCGTGGAACAGAACGCCTTCCATGCGCTCAAGCTCGCCCATCGCGGCTACGTCATGGTCAACGGCGTCATCACCATGAGCGGCGGCGGCAAGGAACTGCTCGCCAATCCGCAGGTGCGCGCGGCCTATCTCGAGGGAGGACGGCACTGATGCAGGGCATTCTCTACGAGGAGCCGTCGATCTGGCTGTTCGCGCTGGTCACCATCATCATGGGCGGCTGGGCCGCCTGGATGACGGGCCGCGCCATCGCGCTGACGTGGCGCCCGCTCTGGCAGCTGCCGGTCTACATCCTCATCCTCGGCTTCGCCGTCCGCTTCATCCACTTCGCGCTGTTCCACGGCACGCTGCTGACACTGCACTACTACCTCGTCGACACCGTCATCCTCGTGGGCTTCGCGCTGGCTGGCTGGCGCTACACGCGGGCCGGGCAGATGACGACGCAGTACCGCTGGCTCTACGAGCGCACCGGCCCGTTCGGCTGGCGCGCCAAGCAGCCTTCGGCCGACGCGGCCGCCTGATGGGCCGCGAGGCTCTGGACAGCGAAAACATGCCGTATTTCACGAGCTTGACGCGTGACATCGCCGGAAAAACGCGCAAGACTGCGCCCAACGGTGATGTCACGCGCCGGGACAGACAGGGCACCCCTCGGGGCGCCCGCACTGTGATCCAACAAGGGAGAAGGTATCCATGAAGAAAATCCTGTTGAGCGGCATCGCGCTCGGCACGGTCCTCGCTTTTTCGAGCGTGGCCCAGGCCCAGATCAAGCTCGGCGTAGCCGGCCCGATCACCGGCCCCAATGCAGCCTTCGGCGCGCAGTTGAAGAACGGCGTCGAGCAGGCCGTCGAAGACATCAACGCGGCTGGCGGCATCATGGGCCAGCGCATCACGGTCTCGGTCGGCGACGACCGTTCGGACCCGAAGGAAGGCGTCTCGGTCGCCAACAAGTTCGTCGCTGACGGCATCAAGATGGTCGTCGGTCACTTCAACTCGGGCGTGACCATGCCGGCCTCCGAGGTCTATGCCGAGAACGGCATCGTCTTCAACACGCCGTCCGCCACCAACCCGCGCATCACCGAGCGCGGCCTCTGGAACGCGTTCCGCACCTGCGGCCGCGACGACCAGCAGGGCGCCGTCGCCGCCGACTACATCGTCAAGAACCTCAAGGGCAAGAAGGTCGCCGTCGTCCACGACAAGACCACCTATGGCCAGGGCCTCGCCGACGAAACCCGCAAGGCGATGCGCGCAGCCGGCGTCAACGATGTCCTCTATGAAGGCGTCAACACCGGCGAGAAGGACTTCTCGGCTCTCGTCTCCAAGATCAAAGCGGCCGGCGCCGACCTCGTCTACTGGGGCGGCCTGCACACCGAAGGCGGCCTGATCGTGCGCCAGATGCGCGACCAGGGCCTCCAGACGGTCATGATGTCCGGCGACGGCATCACCTCCGACGAGTTCGCCTCGATCGGCGGTCCCGGCGTCGAAGGCACCCTGATGACCTTCCCGCCCGATCCGCGCAAGCGCCCGGAAGCGGCGGCCGTGGTCAAGAAGTTCGAAGCGAAGAAGTTCAACCCCGAGGCCTACACCCTCTACAGCTACGCCGCTGTCGAGATCTTCAAGCAGGCCGCCGAGGGCGCGAAGTCGCTTGACCCGAAGAAGATGGCCGAGTTCATGCGCTCGGGCTTCAAGTTCAAGACCGTGATCGGCGAGATCGCCTACGACAAGAAGGGCGACATCACCCGTCCGGACTACACCATGTACACCTGGAAGAAGGGCGCCGACGGCAAGGTCACCTACGTCGAGAATTGATC
>JAIXZF010000028.1 GCA_027489835.1 Hyphomicrobiales bacterium | reverse complement strand
GTCAAGCTCTTCACCGCCGATGGCCGGCTCGACGGCGAATTGCGCATCGTCGGCCTGCTGACCTCCTCGGCCTACACCGGCACCGCCGCCTCGGTGCCCTATCTCAGGCTCAAGGTGGCGCAGGTCGCCAAGATGGCCGGCTTCGACCAGGCCAGCTATTCCGGCCGTTCCCTGATGAACGTACTCGATTCCTATCCGCGCGACGAGTTGTTTCAGATCTCGGTCGAGACGCTGCACCGCTTCGCGCTGGACATCCTCCAGCTCACCGAGCGCCCGCGCATCCGGGCGCTGGCGCGCATCGACGAGTTCGACCGCTTCGTCTCGGTGCTCGTCTACATCCCCAAGGACCGCTACGACACCTCCGTGCGCCGCCGGGTCGGGGAGTTCCTGGCGCGCGTTTACGCAGGGCGCATCTCCGCCGCGTATCCGGCCTATCCTGAAGGCCCGCTGTCGCGCACCCACTACATCGTCGGACGCGATGAGGGCGAGACCCCGCGCGTCGACCGCGCCACGCTCGAGGCCGGCATCGCCGCCATCGTGCGCACCTGGAGCGACGGCCTCAAGGACGCGCTGGAGATGGCACGCGGCGGCGCCCGCGCGCGCCATTCGGCAGAGCGCTACGCCGAGGCGTTCGGCGCCGCCTATCGCGACAACTTCTCCGCCGCGCAGGCGATCGAGGACATCGACATCCTCGAGACCCTGACCGAGGAGCGCACGCGCGCCGTCGATTTCTATCGCCGCGAGGGTGATCCCGCCTCGCGCGTCAACCTCAAGGTCTTCACGCGAGCAGCCCCCATGCCGCTCTCGCAGCGCGTGCCGATGCTCGAGAACATGGGCTTCACCGTCGCCAACGAGCGGACCTACCGCATCGTGCCGGCCGGCGGCGCCGAGGCCGAACGGGTCTGGATGCACGACATGGCGCTCGACCGGACCGCCGGCGGCGACATCGACATCGACGCCGCCGAGCCGGCCATCGAGGCTGCGCTGATGGCCCAGTTCCGCGGCTTGACGGAGTCGGACCGCTTCGACGCGCTCGTGCTCGAGGCCGGCCTCGCCTGGCGCGAGGCGGCGCTGCTCCGCGCCATGGGCCGCTACCTGCAGCAGGCCGGCGTGCCCTACGCGCAGGGCTATCTCGCCGGCACGCTGGCCCGGCATGGCGCCATCGCCGGCACGCTCGCCCGCATCTTCATCAACCGCTTCGATCCGCGCATCGAGACTGGCCGCCGCGCCGCGGCCTCGGCCGACCTCGCCGGCCTGCTCGACCGACAGCTCGCCGCCGTCACCAGCCTCGACGACGACCGCATCCTGCGCCGCTTCGCCAACCTCATCGATGCCGCGGTCCGCACCAACTTCTTCCAGATCGGGGCGGATGGCTTCCCGCGTCCGACCATCGCGTTCAAGTTCGACAGCCGCCGGGTCGAGGGCCTCCCCGCGCCGCGCCCCCTCTACGAGATCTTCGTCTATTCGCCCCGCGTCGAGGGCGTCCACCTGCGCTTCGGCAAGGTTGCCCGCGGCGGGCTACGCTGGTCGGACCGCCCGCAGGATTTCCGCACCGAGGTGCTCGGCCTCGTCAAGGCGCAGCAGGTCAAGAACGCGGTGATCGTTCCCGTTGGCGCCAAGGGCGGCTTCTTTCCCAAGCAGCTGCCGCCGGCGTCCGACCGGGCGGCCTGGTTCGCGGAAGGCACGGAAAGCTACCGCATCTTCGTGCGCACGCTGCTCGAGCTGACCGACAACCTCGAGGGCGAGCGCATCGTCGCCCCGCCCAACACCGTGCGGCATGACGGCGACGATCCCTATCTGGTGGTCGCCGCCGACAAGGGCACCGCGACCTTCTCCGACACCGCCAACGCGCTGTCGGCCGAGAAGGGCCATTGGCTCGGCGATGCCTTCGCCTCGGGCGGCAGCCAGGGCTACGACCACAAGAAGATGGGCATCACCGCGCGCGGCGCCTGGGAAGCGGTCAAGCGCCATTTCCGCGAGATGGACCACGACATCCAGACGACGCCGTTCACTGTGGCGGGCGTCGGCGACATGTCGGGCGACGTCTTCGGCAATGGCATGCTTCTGTCGAACTTCACCGGCCTCGTCGCCGCCTTCGACCACCGCGACATCTTCATCGACCCCTCGCCGGACCTCGCCGCTTCCTTCGCCGAGCGGCAGCGCCTGTTCGCCCTGCCGCGCTCGAGCTGGCAGGATTACGACAAGAGCCTGATCTCCCCGGGCGGTGGCGTCTTCCCGCGCACGGCGAAGTCCATCCCGCTCTCGGCGCAGATCCGGGCCCTGCTCGACATCGACAAGCCCGAGGCCGCGCCGCAGGAGGTCATCAACGCCATCCTGAAGGCCAGGGTCGACCTGCTCTGGTTCGGCGGCATCGGCACCTATATCCGCGCCTCGACCGAGACCGACGCCGAGGTCGGCGACCGGGCCAACGACGCCATCCGCATCACCGGCGGCGAGGTCCGTGCCCGCGTCATCGGCGAAGGGGCCAATCTCGGCGCCACCCAGCGCGGCCGCATCGAGGCGGCGCGCGCCGGCGTCAGGCTCAACACCGACGCGATCGACAACTCGGCCGGCGTCAACACCTCCGACGTCGAGGTCAACATCAAGATCGCTCTCGCCACCCCGGAGCGCGACGGGCGCCTTGATCCCGAGGCGCGCAACGCCCTGCTCGCCGACATGACCGACGAGGTCGGCCAGCTCGTGCTGCGCAACAACTATCTCCAGACGCTGGCCCTGTCGCTGGCCGAGCGCCGGGGCGTCTCCGAGCTCGGGCTGGCGCGGACCCAGATGCGCCGCCTGGAGCGCGAGGGCCGGCTCGACCGCGCCGTCGAGTTCCTACCGTCCGATTCGGTGATCGCGGGCCGCGAGCAGCGCGGCGAAGGCCTCACCCGCCCGGAGCAGGCCGTGCTGCTGGCCTACGCCAAGCTCGCCCTCTACGACGACCTCCTCGCCAGCGGCCTACCCGACGAGCCTTACCTCGCGGGCGAGCTGACGCGCTATTTCCCCCACGCCATGCGCGAGCGCTTCGCCGACGCCATCGCCGGCCACAGGCTGCGCCGCGAGATCATCGCGACCCAGATCGCCAACGCCGTGGTCAACCGCGCCGGCCCCGGCGTCGTGGCCCGGCTGGCCGACGAGACCGGCGCCGATGCTCCCGCCATCGCCCGCGCCTACATCCTGACGCGTGACGCCTTTGGCCTGCTCGACCTCAACCTTGCCATCGACCGCCTGGACGCCAAGCTCTCGGGCAGCGTTCAGCTCGGGCTCTATGGCGCGCTGCAGGAAACCCTCGTCGCGCGCATGATCTGGTTCCTGCGCCATGCCGACGTGGCCCGGCCGCTCGAGGAGCAGGTCAAGCGCTTCGGCGCCGGCGTCGCGGCCGTGGCGGCGGCCAGCGGCGCGCTGATGGCCGAGAGCGCCGCCCGCCAGGCTCAGGTCGCCGCCTGGACCTCGGCCGGCGTGCCGCGCGACCTCGCGACGCGGATCGCCGACCTTCCCGCGCTGCAGGCCGCGCCCGACGGCGTGCTGGTTTCCGAACTCGCGGGCGCGCCGGTGTCCGACGCGGTGGCGACGCTGTTCGCCGCGGCGGACGGCCTCGGCGCCGACCGGATCAAGGCCGCGGCGGAGAAGCTGGCGGCGGGGGATCGTTTCGAGCGCCTCGCCATCGACCGCTCGGTGGAGCGCATCGACCTCGCTCTGCGGGCCCTCACCGTCCACGTGCTGAAGCGCCATGGCGCGGGATCCGCCGCGCTCGATGCGTGGCGGCAGAGCCGGGCGCCGGCGCTCGCCAAGCTCGGCGCGTCGCTGGACGAGCTGGTCGACACGGGCCTCACCCCGGCGAAGCTCTCGGTTGCGGCGAGCCTGCTCGACGATCTCGCGCGCGGCGCGGCAGGCTGAAGCGGGGCATCGAGGCTGGCGCCTGCCAAGGCGCTGGGCTAGAAACCGGGCGGCGCTGGGCCAGGCGGAGGATCGGACATGACGGGCGAGACGGAAAACGGCGCGGCTCTGAAGGTCGACCCCAAGCTCCTCGAGCTGCTGGTCTGCCCCGTGACCAAGACCGTCCTGACCTACGACGCGGCGCAGCAGGAGCTGATCTCGCGCGCCGCGAAGCTCGCCTATCCGATCCGCGACGGCATCCCGATCATGCTGCCCGAGGAGGCGCGCGTCATCGAGTGACGCCGCGCGGTCAAAGCGCCTCACCCTTCAGCAGCCTGGGCTCGCCGCCCTTCAGGCCCGCCGCTTCCGCGATCAGGCGGCGCTTGAGCCGCGGCATGCGGTCGACGAGGCCGAGCCCGAGGTCGCGGGCGAGCCTCACCGGGCCGAGATCGTTCGAAAACAGCCGGTTGAGTCCGTCGGTCGCCGCGCCCATGGCCACGGCGTCGAAGCGCCGCGCCGCCTCGTAAGGCCTGAGCGCCTCGTCTCCCCCGATGTCGAGCCCGAGCCGGGCTGCGTCGACGATGGCCTGGGCCAGCGCCGCCACGTCCTTGAGCCCGAGATTGAGGCCCTGCCCGGCAATGGGGTGGATGACGTGCGCCGCATCCCCGACCAGTGCGAGCCTCGGGGCGATGAAGCGCCGCGCGATCCCGAAGTTCAGCGGGTACGCGCGCGCCGGGCTCGCCAGCCTGATCGCACCGAGCGCGAGGCCGAACCGGCTCTCGATCTCCTGCGTCAGGTCCTCCGGCGCGAGCGCAAGCAGCGCCGACGCGTCGGCGCCCCGTTCGGTCCAGACGATCGACGAGCGGAACCCGCCATCATCGCTCCGCGGCAGAGGCAGGATCGCGAACGGCCCTGCCGGGAGGAAATGCTCGACCGCGCGGCCGCCATGGTCCCGCTCATGGCCGATGGTGGCGACGATGCCAGACTGACCATAGGCCCAGCCGGTCCAGCCGATGCCGGCGCCTTCCCTCAGGCGCGAGCGGGCCCCGTCGGCGGCGACGAGCAGCGCCGCGCCGAGGCTTTCGCCGTCGCCGAGGTCGAGCCTGACCCGTCCCGGCTCGACCGTGGCCGCCTCGACGGCGGTGGCGCGCAGCTCCACCCCCGAGGCGCGGCAGGCTTCGCCGAGCGTCCGGTTGATGACCTTGCTCCAGACCATGTGCGCGAAGGGCTCGCCCGCTTCCGCCGGGCCGCCGTGATTGGCCTCACCCGCCGGCTCGCCGAAGGTGAGGTAGGCCGGCCTGACCACGTCGCGCGTCCGGCTGTCGGTGATGACCATGTCGGTGATCGGCTGCGAACCCGGCTCCATCGCCGCCCAGACGCCGAGCGCGCCGAACATGCGCCGGCCGGCGGCAGCGATCGCAAAGGCGCGGTCATCCGGCCGGTCGGGCGCGACGAAGGCCGGATCGGCGACGACGATCTCGTGCGAGGCGCCCAGGGCCTGCTTGAGCGCGAGGCCGAGCCCGAGGCCGACCAGTCCACCGCCCGCGATGACGATCCGCCTCGACATGGACAGGCTCCTTCCACCCGGAATGCGGCCGCCGGCCGCGCGGCGGTCTTGACGGCCGCCTGTGTGGACCCGACTGATGGGGTTGGCAAGCGGGCGCAATGTCCCGCCCCGCCCGGCTGACCTGGAGGCCCCGACATGGCGAGCGCGGTGGACGCACTCCTCGACATCCTCGATCTCGAACCCCTCGAGCGCAACCTGTTCCGGGGCCGCAGCCCGCAGGTCGGCTGGCAGCGCGTCTTCGGCGGGCAGGTCATCGGGCAGGCGCTGGTGGCGGCCTGCCGCACGGTCGAGGACAGCCGGCCGCACTCGCTGCATGCCTATTTCCTGTTGCCAGGCGATCCCAGGGTGCCGATCATCTACGAGGTGGACCGCATCCGGGACGGCCGGTCCTTCGCGACGCGGCGCGTCGTCGCGATCCAGCATGGGCAGGCCATCTTCTCGATGTCGGCCTCCTATCATCGCGAGGAGGCGGGATACGACCACCAGGCGACGATGCCGGACGTGCCCTTCCCGGACGAGCTGCCGGACGAGAGCCAGATGCGCTCGTCGACGATGCCCACCATGCCCCCCGCGGTCAGGGCCTATTTCGAGCGCGAACGGCCGATCGAGCTCAGGCCGGTGGAGTTCACGCGCTATGCCTCGCGCGAGCCGATGCCGCCGAAGTTCCATGTCTGGATCCGCGCCACGCGCCGCCTGCCCGACGACCCCGTGCTGCATCAATGCGTGCTGGCCTACGCCTCCGACATGACGCTGCTGGACGCCTCCCTGATCGCCCATGGCCGGACGGTGTTCGAGAAATCGATCCAGGCCGCGAGCCTCGACCACGCGCTGTGGTTCCACAGGCCGTTCCGCGCCGACGAATGGCTGCTCTACGCGCAGGACAGCCCCTCTGCGGCCAACGCCCTTGGCTTTTCGCGCGGCTCGATCTTCGACATCAAGGGCCGGCTGGTGGCCTCGGTGGCGCAGGAAGGCCTGATTCGGCAGCGCCGCGACGAGGGCTGACTCAAAAGCGGAATTGTGCTGCTTAGATTCTAGGCAATTGACCTCTTCTTAAGCTTGATGGCCAGGCTGTTCCAAAAGCGGCATCAAGCTGGGGCGGCATTTCGCCGTCAGCCGGGCATTGCCCGCTCCGCCGGCCTTCGGCTCATGCGGCCATGGGGCCCGCCCCGCGCTTGGCACACTCCTTGATACAGCGGCCCCTTGAAGCGCCGGTCAGTCCGACCGCGCGGCTCGAGTGCAATCCAACCGCGGGACTCCAGCCCCTGGAGCCTTC
>JAIXZF010000135.1 GCA_027489835.1 Hyphomicrobiales bacterium | reverse complement strand
GCCTATTACCAGACGAACCCGATCGCGCGCGCCTCCGCCGTGATGGCCGAATGCCAGTCGCTGGCGGATGGCCGCACCCGGCAGGCCGCCGAATGAGGACCCGATAGATGGCTTTGCCCGATCTTCTCCTGACGCTCGCGCTCATCGTCGGCAAGACGCTGCTGCTGATCGCGTGCCTGCTCGTCTTCATTGCCTACATCCTCTACGCCGACCGCAAGATCTGGGCGGCGGTGCAGCTCAGGCGCGGCCCGAACGTCGTGGGCCCCTGGGGCCTGCTGCAATCCTTCGCGGATCTGCTCAAATTCGTGCTGAAGGAGCCGGTGATCCCGGCCGGCGCCAACAAGGGCGTGTTCCTGCTCGCCCCGCTCGTCACGGTGACGCTCTCGCTCGCGGCCTGGGCGGTCATTCCCGTCAATGCGGGCTGGGCGATCGCCGACATCAATGTCGGCATCCTCTACATCTTCGCCATCTCGTCGCTCGGCGTCTACGGCATCATCATGGCTGGCTGGGCGTCGAACTCGAAGTATCCCTTCCTCGGCGCGCTGCGTTCGGCGGCGCAGATGGTGTCCTACGAGGTCTCCATCGGCTTCGTCATCATCACGGTGCTGCTCTGCGTCGGCTCGCTGAACCTGACCCGCATCGTCGAGGCGCAGGCCAGCCCCTACGGCCTCTTGGGGTGGTATTTCCTGCCGCTGTTCCCCATGTTCGTGATCTTCTTCATCTCGGCGCTGGCGGAAACGAACCGCCCGCCCTTCGACCTGCCCGAGGCGGAGTCGGAGCTGGTCGCCGGCTTCATGGTCGAGTACTCCTCGACGCCGTACCTCCTGTTCATGCTCGGCGAATACGTGGCGATCATGACCATGTGCTCGCTCTGCGTGATCCTGTTCCTCGGCGGCTGGCTGCCGCCGCTGCCCTTCGCGCCGTTCACCTGGGTGCCGGGCGTCATCTGGTTCGTGCTGAAGGTCTGCTTCGTCTTCTTCATGTTCGCCATGGTGAAGGCCTTCGTGCCGCGCTACCGCTACGACCAGCTCATGCGGCTGGGCTGGAAGGTCTTCCTGCCGCTCTCGCTGGTCGCCGTGGTGCTGACCGCGCTGGTGCTGCAGGTCATGGGCTGGGGTCCGGTGAAGGGGTGAGGCGGTGTCGGTCGCGGCGCTGATCGGCGCGGCGGCGGGGGCTGCGCTGGGCTATCTCAACGCCCGGTTCGTGTCGGCAACGGTCATCAGGGCGCTTGAGGCGACCGACCGCTCGCAGACCGAGGAAGAGAAGGCGGTCTATCGGGGGAAGATCAGGCTCTTCTGGCTGATCGTCCACCTCGTGTTCATCGCCGGCGGCGTGGTCGCCGGCATCGGTTTGGCCCGCTGGCTCGTCGGCTAGCAGGCGGCAAGGCAAGAGAGGCGCGACATGGCGTTTCGGTTGGATCAGGCGGCGAAGTCGCTGCTGCTCAAGGAGTTCGTCGGGGCGTTCGCGCTCTCGATGCGCTACTTCTTCAAGCCAAAGGCGACGGTCAACTATCCGTTCGAGAAGGGCCCGCTCTCGCCCCGCTTCCGCGGCGAGCACGCGTTGCGCCGCTATCCGAACGGCGAGGAACGCTGCATCGCGTGCAAGCTGTGCGAGGCGATCTGCCCGGCGCAGGCCATCACCATCGAGGCCGGCCCTCGCCGGAACGATGGCACGCGCCGCACGACGCGTTACGACATCGACATGACGAAATGCATCTATTGCGGCTTCTGCCAGGAAGCCTGCCCCGTGGACGCCATCGTCGAGGGACCGAACTTCGAGTTCGCCACCGAGACGCGCGAGGAGCTGTTCTACGACAAGGACAAGCTGCTCAGGAATGGCGACCGCTGGGAGCGGGAGATCGCCCGGAACATCCGGATGGATGCGCCCTATCGGTGAATTCTCAGTGTCATCACCGGCCCTGAGCCGGTGATCTCGGTCCTAAGGGCGAGATGTCCAACGCACCGAGATGACCGGGTCAAGCCCGGTCATGACACTGAAGTGCAGGTATAATCGACCGGTTCCCGGGTTGTTGCCCGGTGAGTCGGGGACTATAGACCTCACGGTGCAACCCGCGTTGCGCCGCACAAGAACAAGCCGCCGAACGGCGGGGGAGCGTTGGGATCATGACCGCAGCCGCGGCCTTCTTCTACATGTTCGCATCGGTGACGGTGGCGTCGGCGGTCATGGTGATCGCCTCGCGCAATCCCGTTCACTCGGTGCTGTTCCTCATCCTCGCCTTCGTCAACGCGGCCGGCCTGTTCCTGCTGCTCGGGGCCGAGTTCCTCGCGATGATCCTCGTCGTCGTCTATGTCGGCGCGGTGGCGGTGCTGTTCCTCTTCGTTGTCATGATGCTCGACGTCGACTTTGCCGAGCTCAGGCAGGGCTTTCTGCAATACCTGCCGATCGGGCTCATCATCGGCTTCATCTTCCTCGTCCAGCTCGCGCTGGTGGTCGGCGCCTGGACGATCGATCCCGGCGCGCTGAAGGCCACCGGCTCGCCCATTCCGGCGGACCTCACGAACACCGAGGCGTTGGGCCGGGTGCTCTACACCAAATATGTCTACTGGTTCCAGTCGGCCGGCCTCGTGCTGCTGGTCGCCATGATCGGCGCCATCGTGCTCACGCTGAGGCACAAGGAAGGCGTCAAGCGCCAGAACATCGCCGATCAGGTGGCGCGCACCAAGGCGACGGCGATGGAAGTCAAGAAAGTGCCCTCGCGGGCAGGCGTCTGAGGAGCGGCCGATGATCGGACTTGGGCATTACCTCACCGTCGGCGCCATCCTGTTCACGCTCGGCGTGCTGGGCATCTTTATCAACAGAAAGAACGTCATCGTCATCCTGATGTCGGTCGAGCTCATCCTGCTAGCCGTGAACATCAACCTCGTCGCCTTCTCGAGCTTCCTGAACGACATCGTCGGGCAGGTCTTCGCGCTCCTGGTGCTGACGGTCGCGGCGGCCGAGGCCGCCATCGGCCTCGCCATCCTCGTCACCTATTTCCGCAACCGCGGCACCATCGCGGTTGAGGACATCAACCTGATGAAGGGCTGAGAGCCATGTATCAGGCGATCGTCTTCCTGCCGCTCATCGGCTTTCTCGCAGCAGGCCTGTTCGGCCGCATCATCGGGCCTCGCCCGAGCGAGCTCATCACCACGACGCTGCTGATCATCTCCGCCATCCTGTCATGGGTAGCCCTGATGCAGGTCGGCTTCGGCTCCGGCGCCACGCGCGTTCAGGTCGCCACCTGGATGCAATCGGGAGGCATGCAGGTCGATTGGGCTTTCCGCATCGACACGCTCACGGCTGTGATGCTGGTGGTGGTCAACACCGTCTCGGCGCTCGTCCATCTCTACTCGATCGGCTACATGGCCGATGACGAGCACAGGCCGCGCTTCTTTGCCTATCTGTCGCTGTTCACCTTCGCCATGCTGATGCTGGTGACCTCCGACAACCTTGTCCAGATGTTCTTCGGCTGGGAGGGCGTCGGCCTCGCGAGCTATCTGCTGATCGGCTTCTGGTTCAAGAAGCCGAGCGCCAACGCCGCCGCGATGAAGGCGTTCGTCGTCAACCGCGTCGGTGATTTCGGCTTCGCGCTCGGCATCTTCCTGGTGTTCTGGCTGACCGGCTCGGTGGCCTATGACCAGATCTTCGCCAAGATGCCGGAGATCGCCACCTCGACCTTCCGCTTCATCGGCTTCGAGTGGAATGCGGTTACGCTGGCGTGTCTGCTGCTCTTCATGGGAGCGATGGGCAAGTCCGCGCAGTTCCTGCTGCACACCTGGCTGCCCGACGCGATGGAGGGCCCGACGCCCGTCTCCGCGCTGATTCATGCCGCGACGATGGTCACCGCCGGCGTTTTCATGGTCGCGAGGCTCTCGCCCATCTTCGAGTATTCGGCGACGGCGCTGACGGTGGTCGTGATCGTGGGCGCGGTCACGGCCTTCTTCGCGGCCACGGTCGGCCTCGTGCAGAACGACATCAAGCGCGTCATCGCCTATTCGACCTGCTCGCAGCTCGGCTACATGTTCGTGGCGCTCGGCGTCGGGGCTTACTCGGCCGGCATCTTCCACCTGTTCACCCACGCCTTCTTCAAGGCGCTGCTGTTCCTGGGCGCAGGCTCGGTCATCCACGCGATGCACCACGAGCAGGACATGCGGAACATGGGCGGGCTGCGCAAGCACATCCCGCTGACCGCCGCCGCCATGACCATCGGCACGCTGGCGCTGACGGGCTTTCCGATCTTCGCGGGCTATTTCTCGAAGGACGCCATCATCGAGAGCGCCTTCGCCGCGCACACCGGCGCGTCCTCCTTCGCCTTCGTGCTGCTGGTGACGGCGGCTGCCTTCACCTCCTTCTATTCATGGCGCCTCTACTTCATGACCTTCGAAGGCGCGCCGCGCTGGGGCCAGGCCCATGGAGCCGACGAGCACGACCATTCGGCCCATTCCACGGAGGAGGCCAGCCATGGCGCCCATACCAAGGATGCGCACGGGCATGACGATCATGGCCATGCGCACACGCCGCATGAGAGCCCGTGGGTGATGCTGGTGCCGCTCGCCGTGCTCTCGCTCGGCGCGATCTTCGCCGGACTCGCCTTCAAGGAGCAGTTCATCGGCCACGACTACGATCATTTCTGGAAGGGCGCGCTGTTCACCGGCAAGGAGAACCACATCCTCCATGCCATGCACGAAGTGCCCGGGTGGGTGGTGGCCTCGCCCTTCGTCGCGATGGTGCTGGGTTTCCTGACGGCGCTCTACTGCTACGTGCTGAGCCCCGGAACGCCCGCCCGCATCGCCCGCCGGCACGAGTTCCTCTACAGGTTCCTGCTCAACAAGTGGTATTTCGACGAGCTCTACGACTTCCTGTTCGTCCGCCCAGCCAAGCGCCTCGGCTACTTCCTGTGGAAGAAGGGCGACGGCGCGGTCATCGACGGGCTTGGCCCCGACGGCATCTCGGCCCGCGTCGTGGACGTGACCAACCGGGTCGTCAGGCTGCAGACCGGCTATGTCTACCACTATGCCTTCACGATGATCATGGGCGTCGGCGGCCTGGTCACCTGGTATCTGCTGACGCGCGGGTGAGATGATGTTCGGACTTGGCATTCTTTCGGGTCTCCTGATCCTCCCGCTGGTCGGCGCGGCGTTCATCCTGACGCTGCGCGGCGACGAGGCCTCGGTGCGCTCCAATGCGCGCATGGCCGCGCTCATCACCACCATCGTCACCTTCATCCTCGCCTGCGTGGCGTGGAGCCGCTTCGACACCGGCAGCCCGCAATTCCAGCTCATCGAGAGCCATGGCTGGCTGTCGGAGACCATCCGCTTCAAGCTCGGCGTCGACGGCTTCTCGATGCCCTTCGTGCTGCTCACCGCCTTCCTGATGCCCTTCTGCATCCTGGCCTCGTGGGAGAGCATCGAGCATCGGATGCAGGAGTACATGGTCGCGTTCCTGGTGCTGGAGACGCTGATGATCGGCGTGTTCGTGGCGCTTGATCTCGTGCTTTTCTACATCTTCTTCGAGGCCGGCCTGATCCCGATGTTCCTGATCATCGGCATCTGGGGCGGCAAGCGCCGCATCTACGCCTCGTTCAAGTTCTTCCTCTACACGCTGCTCGGCTCGCTGCTGATGCTGCTCGCCATCATGGCGATGTACTGGAGCGCCGGCACCACCGACATCACGCAGCTCCTCGCGCACAAATTCCCCGCGAGCCTGCAGACCTGGCTCTGGCTCGCCTTCTTCGCCTCCTTCGCGGTGAAGATGCCGATGTGGCCCGTGCATACCTGGCTGCCGGATGCCCACGTGGAAGCGCCCACCGCCGGCTCCGTCATCCTCGCCGGCATCCTGCTCAAGATGGGCGGCTACGGCTTCATCCGCTTCTCGATTCCCATGTTCCCGGAGGCCTCCCAGCTTTTCGCGCCCATGGTGTTCGCGCTGTCGATCATTGCCATCATCTACACCTCGCTGGTGGCGCTGATGCAGGAGGACATCAAGAAGCTGATCGCCTACTCCTCCGTCGCCCATATGGGCTTCGTCACCATGGGCCTGTTCACGATGACCGCGCAGGGCATCCAGGGCGCCATGTTCCAGATGGTCAGCCACGGGCTCGTCTCCGGCGCGCTCTTCCTGTGCGTCGGCGTGGTCTACGACCGGATGCACACCCGCGAGATCAAGGCCTATGGCGGGCTGACCAACCGGATGCCGGTCTACGCCGTCCTGTTCATGGTCTTCACCATGGCCAATGTCGGACTGCCGGGCACAGCCGGCTTCGTCGGCGAGTTCCTGACACTGCTGGGCGCCTTCCGCGCCAACCCCTGGGTTGCCTTCTTCGCCACCACGGGCGTCATCCTCTCCGCCGCCTACGCGCTCTGGCTGTATCGCCGCGTCATGTTTGGGGAGCTCGACAAGCCCGAGCTCAAGACCATCGCCGACGTCGACCGGCGCGAACTGGTGCTGCTCGTCCCGCTCGCGGTGCTGACCATCTATTACGGGGTCCGTCCGGGCCCGATCCTCGACGCTTTCGCCGCGCCGACCGACCTTCTTCTCAAGAACTATCAGGCCGCCGTCAGCGCCGCGAAGCTGGCGATGATGGCCGCCCCGTGAGGACCTGACCGATGTTGGCCGTTCCCAACCTGATGCCGGCGCTGCCGGAGATCGTGCTGGCGCTCGGCGCGCTCGGCATGGTGCTCGCCGGCGCGCTGATGGGCGAGAAATCGCTGCGTCTGATGGAGACCATCGCGGTCGCGCTCTTCGCCGTGGCCGGTTTGATGATCCTCTCGCAGACGGGCAAGGTGACCACGTTCAACGGCGGCTTCATCGTCGACGGCTTCGCCCGCTTCATGAAGGTGCTGACGCTGATCGGCGCCGGCGCGGCCATCATCATGTCGTCGGATTACATCCGGCGCGAAGGCATGGCCCGCTTCGAGTATCCCATCCTGATCGTGCTCGCCACGATCGGCATGATGATGATGATCTCGGCGAACGACCTGATTTCGCTCTATGTCGGCCTCGAGCTGCAGTCGCTGGCGCTTTACGTCGTCGCTGC
>JAIXZF010000308.1 GCA_027489835.1 Hyphomicrobiales bacterium | reverse complement strand
TTGATTATGCGCGCATCATGACAAGCACTACGGGGAAGTCAAACTGAAAAACACGCAAAACGCAGCGCATATGGGACTTCACAACGCAACCGCCTGCATTTAACGTATCCGTCATGTCGGACAATCCATCCACCGTTCTGCAGTTTCCGGAGCCGCGTCGCTCGATGGGCGATCACGCCTATGCGGCGCTGAAGCAGCAGATCATCGAGGGCGTGCTTCCTCCAGGCAGCAACTGGCTGGAGGAGGAGATCGCCGCGCGCTTCGGCATCAGCCGCACGCCCGTGCGCGAGGCGATGGTCCGCCTCGAGCAGGAGGGCTTCGTCGCCATCGTGCCCCGCAGGGGCCTCAAGGTGGCGGAGTTCACCCGCCGCGACGTGTTCGAGGTCAACGAGGTGCTCGAAAGCCTCGAGCTGCTGGGTTTGCAGCGTGTCGCGGCGCGGGTCCTGACGGGCGAGGACATCGCCCGGCTCGACGCAGCCGTGGCCGGCATGGACGCGGCCCTGGCCGCTGACGACGTGTCCGCCTGGGCCAGGGCCGACTACGCCTTCCACACCACCCTCATCGAGCTTGCCGACAACCGCCACCTCACGCGCACGGCCGGCAACTATCTCGAGCGGGCGCACCGGTTCCGGCTGGCCACGCTGGGCATGAGGGGCCGGCCGGTCTCGTCCACCACCAGCCACGCCGCCACGGTGGAATGCATCCGCCGGCGCGATCCGGCGACGGCGACCGAGATCCACCTGCTCCACAAGCGCCGCTGGGCCGGCGAACTCGACAGCCTGCTCGACCGGCTGGGCCTGCCCGCGAGCTGAGGCCGTGGAGCCGGGCTTCTCGATCCATCCTGAAATGAGGCCAGCCCGCGCCGGCTGGGACTGCCACGTCCATGTCTTCGGGCCGGGCTGCCGCTATGCGCTCGCCGAGCCGCGCGCCTACAGCCCGGCGCCAGCCGGAGTGGCGAAGTTGCGTCAGCATCTGGCGGCCTCCGGAGCGGAACGCGTCGTGCTGGTCCAGCCCAGCCCGTATGGCGACGACGATTCCTGCCTGCTCGATGCGCTCGCGGAGATGGGGCCGGATCACCGCGCCGTCGTGGCGGCGGAAGGTCGGGTTGGCTGGCTGCCCGATGCGCAGGCCCGGGGGGTGCGCGGCTGGCGCTTCAACCCTCTCGGGAGGCTCGGATTGCCGGACCCCGGCGCGATCGGACGGGTCGCGGACCTCGCCCGGAACGCGGCGGCGCGCGGCATGTCGCTGGAGCTCGGCCTGTCGCCCGCCGCGATGGCGGCCTGGGCGCCGCATCTGGCGCAGCTTCCCGGGCAGCTCGTCCTCAGCCATTTCGGCGGCGCTCTCCATCCGGCCCACGGCCCAGCCGCGATCGAGGCGCTGGCCGCGCTGCTCGGGACAGGGCGGCTGTGGCTGAAGCTGTCCGGCGCGGACAGATGGCCCTCCGCCCTCGCCTCGGATCGCCTGGAGGAGGTCGTCTTGCGCCTCGCCTCGCTCGCTCCGGAGCGACTACTGTGGGGCTCGGACTGGCCCAACACGCCGCTGCATGACGGGCGGCCGGAAGCCGGCGAGGCGCTCCGTCCGCACCGCATGGTGGATGCGCCGGCCCTTCTCGCCCGCATCGCCGCCGCGCTCGGCTCCCGCGCCGCGCCCATGCTGCAGGCCAATCCTGCGGCGCTGTACGGCTGAAGGCTCAGGCCTCGAAGCCGGACAGCCGGTACGCGTCCTCCACCAGCGCCAGCGTATCGAGATTGTCGCGTGCCTCGGTCTCGAATGGCGCGCCATCCCGCAGCCGCTCGACGAAATGGCCGATCGCTGAGTCGAAGCAGGCCTGGTAGGCCTCGGCATGGACATAGCGCAGCGTCTCCGGCGCAGGGCCGAGGCGCTGCAGCACGTTGTCCGCCAGCGTGATGCTGTCGCCCCTGCCGATCAGCTCGACCCGGTCGGACGAAGCCGGCGGATAGCCCGGACAGGTCAGGTTGCCGCTGATGCTGACCGGCGCGCCATCGGCGGTCTCGAGCAGCAGATGGGCGGCGGTGTCCCCGATCACCGCCTCGGTCGTGCGCGCGAGCCGCGCCGCCACCATGCGCAGCGGTCCGCACAGCCAGCGCGCCACGTCGAGGTGGTGGATGAGCGTCTCGGCCACCAGCAGCCGCGCCTCCGTCCGGAAGAAGGGCTGGCGCTCGAGGCTCGGATGGCGACCTGCCCCATCCGGCAGCAGCCCCGATGAGCGCACGGCGATGGAGCCGGTGGTCAACGCCCCGAACTGGCCTTCGCGCATCCAGGCATTGATCTGACGGTAATAGGGACGGAAGCGCCAGTTCTCATGGACCATGAGCCGGACGCGGCCCTTGATTTCGTCCACCAGCGACCGCGCCTCGGCCAGCGTCGGCGCGAGCGGCTTCTGGCACAGCACGTGAAGCCCCGCAGCCGCGGCTTGGCGGACGAGGGCGGCATGGGTCTGGCGCGGCGAGGCGATGTCGACCGCATCGAGCGCGTTCCGTTCGATCGCCTCGGAGAGGCTCGCATGCCAGTGGGCGACGCCGTGCGCCTCAGCCTGCGCCCTGGCGCGCCCGATGTCGGGGTCCACCACCGCCACCACGGCGGCATCCCCGCGCTTGCGCCAGGCCAGCAGGTGATGAGCGCTGATCATGCCTGCGCCGACCAGCGCGATCCGCAAGGGCGATGGACGCACCGTCATGACCGTATGGTCTCCCGTTCTCGCCGTGATCCTACACCGATTGTGCGGCCGGCAAGCTGCATGTCGTCCAGAAGCTGATGGAAGATAGGCCCGCCATATCGTCCTGCGACAAGGTCACGGGCGATGACGGCTTCGTCGCGCGCTTGCATGCGCTCGATGGCCGACCTCGACGCAGCTCCCGACCGCATCGCGAAAAAGCGCCCGTCACTGCGCTGGTCAGGCGAGGACGGTCGAGCGGCGTTCACCCCCCCTCGACTGAGGCGGCGCAAGGGATTGACGCGCCGCCGGCAGGGAGCCGTAGCGCCATTCTGCGCATCATCGACGGGAACAAGCACACGCGGCGCTCCGAAGTGCGCATGGTGGGAGCGGGATCGCACAGCGTGCCCGGCAGGGCGAGATGGGGCGGCCGCAGCCGCTCCCCGAAGCCTCACCCGGCGAGCGCGGTCGCGGCGGCCTTGATCACGGCGTTCATCAGGTAGGGGCGCCTGAGATTGTGCGCGCCGTGCAGCAGCGCGTCGACGTCGCGCGTGAAGAAGGGCTTCTTCAGGAA
>JAIXZF010000160.1 GCA_027489835.1 Hyphomicrobiales bacterium | reverse complement strand
CCGGCGACATCATCCTCGTGACCATGCTGTTCATGGAGGACCATATCCGGCCCGTCATGGACGCGCTCAAGGCGCGGCGCGAGAGCTGCGACGCGATGGTGGCCTGCATGTCGGCGGCCGAGGTGGCCCGGCTGACGCGCATGGGCCGTTTCCAGCCCGGCCAGGGCGGCGGAGGGCCGCTCGCCTTCCTCAAGAAGCTGCGCGGCAAGACCGGCCCCGGCCAGGATGCCAGCGCCGGCGCGCGCCAGATGAGCATGCTCAGGCGCCTGCCGAAGATCCTGCGCTTCATCCCCGGCGCCGCGCAGGATGTGCGCGCCTATTTCCTCACCCTGCAATACTGGCTGGCCGGCTCCGACGACAACGTCGTCAACATGGTCCGCTTCCTGGTGGATCGCTACGCGGACGGCCCGCGCGCGCATTTCCGGGGCAAGTTCAAGGCCGCCGACCCGGTCGAGTATCCCGAGCTCGGCGTCTACCATCCGCGCCTGCGCACCCGCTTTTCGGACGATGCCGGGGCGCTGCCGCGCCGCGCCGACGCCAAAGGCACGGTGGGCCTCATCGTGCTGCGCTCCTACCTGCTCGCCGGCAACAGCGCCCATTACGACGGCGTCATCGCGGCGCTCGAAGCGAAGGGGCTCAACGTCGTGCCGGCCTTCGCCAGCGGGCTCGACGCGCGCCCGGCGATCGAGCGCTTCTTCGCGCCGCAGGGCCGGGTCATGGTCGACGCCGTGGTCTCGCTCACCGGCTTCAGCCTGGTCGGCGGGCCGGCCTACAATGATGCCCATGCTGCGGAGGCGACGCTGGCGTCGCTCGACGTGCCGTATCTCTCGGTCACGCCCGTCGAGTTCCAGAGCATCGAGGAATGGGCCACTTCCTCGCGTGGCCTGCTTCCCGTCGAAGCCACCATGATGGTCGCCATCCCCGAGCTGGACGGCGGCACGGGGCCGATGGTGTTCGGCGGGCGCGGCGGCGGCGAAGACAGCCATTGCGACGGTTGCGACCGGCATTGCACCTTCGAGGGCGCGGCCGGCGCGCGCAATGTGCAGTCCTGCATCAACCGCGCCGAACTGCTGGCGGCCCGCGTCGATCGGTTGGTGGCCCTGCGCAAGCGGGCGCGGGCCAACCGCAAAGTGGCGATCACGATCTTCAACTTCCCGCCCAATGCCGGCAATGTCGGCACGGCGGCCTATCTCTCGGTGTTCGAATCGCTCTTCAACGTGCTGGGCGCGATGAAGGCCGGCGGCTATCAGGTTGAGATGCCGGCCTCGGTCGATGCGCTGCGCGACACGATCCTGATCGGCAATGCCTCCCGCTATGGCTCGGCAGCCAACGTCATGGCGCGCATTCCAACCACCGAGCATGTGCGCCGCGAGGTGCATCTCGCCGACATCGAGCGTCAATGGGGCCCAGCGCCCGGCCGTCAGCAGGCCGACGGCGCCAGCATCCACGTCCTCGGCGCCAGCTTCGGCAACGTCATGATCGGCATACAGCCCGGCTTCGGCTATGAGGGCGACCCGATGCGCCTGCTGTTCGAGAAGGGCTTTGCCCCGACGCATGCCTTCTCGGCGTATTATCGCTACATCCGCGAGGATTTCGGGGCTGATGCGGTGCTGCACTTCGGCACCCACGGCGCGCTCGAATTCATGCCCGGCAAGCAGGTCGGCATGTCGCCGTCATGTTGGCCGGAGCGGCTGATCGGCGATCTGCCGAACCTTTATCTTTACGCCGCCAACAATCCGTCCGAAGGCGCGATCGCCAAGCGCCGCGCCGCAGCCACGCTGATCAGCTATCTGACCCCGCCGGTGGCGCAGGCAGGGCTTTACCGCGGCTTGGCGGAGCTCAAGGCCTCGCTTGACCGCTGGCGGGCGCTGCTGCCCGAAAACGGCGGCGAGCGCGAGGATCTGGCCGATTTGATCCAGGCGCAGGCCGCCAAGGTCGATCTGGCCGCAGCCGAGCCGCAATGGCTCGACATCGACACCATGATCGCCGCGTTGAACGACAAGGTGCTGGAGCTGGAATACGCGCTGATCCCGCACGGGCTGCATGTCGTCGGCGGCGCGTTGTCGGCTGAAGAGCGCGCCGACATGATCGGCTCTCTGGCCGAGGCCCATCACGGGGTGCGCCTGCCGCGCGACATCACGCTCGCCATCGCGAGGCGCGATGCCGTGAGCAACGGGCCGCACGAGCTGACGCCGGAGCTTCTGGCCGAATTGATCAAGACCAACCACCTGCTCGATCAGCAGACAGAACTGGGCGGCGTCCTCGCTGCCCTCGACGGCCGCTACATCCGTCCTGCGCCGGGCGGCGACCTGATCCGCAATGCGGCGATCCTGCCGACCGGCCGCAACCTGCATGGCTTCGATCCGTTCCGCATTCCCAGCGCCTTCGCGGTCGCCGATGGCGCAAGGCAGGCGAGGCGTCTGCTGGACCGGCACATGGAAGGCGGCAACGCCTTGCCGGAGTCCATTGCGCTGGTCCTTTGGGGCACCGACAACCTGAAGAGCGAGGGCGGCCCGATCGCGCAGGCCCTCGCGCTGATGGGCGCACGCCCGCATTTCGACAGCTATGGCCGTCTTTGCGGGGCCGAACTGATCCCGCCGGCGGAACTGACCCATCCGCGCATCGATGTCGTGATGACGCTGTCGGGCATCTTCCGCGATCTGCTGCCGCTGCAGATCCGGCTTCTCGCCGATGCCGCCTTCCAGGCCGCTTCCGCCGACGAGCCGCTGGAGCGCAACTTCGTGCGCAAGCATGCGCTGGCCTACATGGTCGAGCACAAATGCGATCTGGAGACCGCGTCCTTGCGCGTCTTCTCCAACGCCGACGGCACCTATGGCGCCAACGTCAACTTCCTCGTCCAGTCATCGACCTTCGAGGATGAGGACGAATTGGCCGAGACCTACACCAAGCGCAAATGCTTCGCCTATGGCCGCAAGGGCACGGCGGAGCGCCGCTCCGAACTGCTGCAATCGGTGCTGGCCGATGTCGAGCTGACCTACCAGAACCTCGATTCGGTGGAGCTTGGCGTCACCACGGTGGACCAGTATTTCGACACGCTGGGCGGCATCAGCCGCGCAGTGCGCCGCGCCCGCAAGGAAGCGGTGCCGGTCTACATCGGCGACCAGACCTCCGGGCCCGGCGTGGTCCGCACCCTCAGCGAGCAGGTGGCGCTCGAAGCGCGCACCCGCATCCTCAACCCGAAATGGTATGAGGGCATGCTCAAGCATGGCTATGAGGGCGTGCGCCAGATCGAGGAGCACGTCGCCAACACGGTCGGCTGGTCCGCCACCACGGGCGAGGTCGCCCCGTGGGTCTATCAGCAGGTGACCGAGCTCTATGTGCTCGACCCCACGATGCGCGAGCGCCTTGCCGCGCTGAATACCACTGCCTCCGCCCGTCTGGCGAACCGCCTGATCGAGGCCCATCAACGCAATTACTGGACGCCCGACCCCGAAACCCTCGACGCCCTGCACGAAGCTGGCGAAGCGCTCGAGGACAGGGTCGAGGG
>JAIXZF010000310.1 GCA_027489835.1 Hyphomicrobiales bacterium | reverse complement strand
TATAAGTTCCATGGCCTGCACGACGTCTTGTCATGCGCTTAACGCATATTTCAAACCATTTGACTTCGGGATTTTTGCACTATATGCATAGCAGACGATTGAGGCCAGATACCTAAGGCCAGCCGCGCAGATGCGCCGCTCCGCTGATGAGCTTCTTACCAAAGTCGATTGACGCGACAGAACGCCCGACGGGCGTTCGACGCATTCTCCACAAGGCGAGAGATCATGAGTGAAGGCACTGTTAAATGGTTCAACGCAACCAAGGGTTACGGCTTCATTCAGCCGAATGATGGCGGAACGGACGTGTTCGTCCATGTCAGCGCGGTCGAACGCGCTGGTCTGAGCGAGCTCCGCGAAGGTCAGAAGGTCAGCTACGAGCTGGTCCAGGACCGTCGCTCCGGCAAGACCGCAGCCGATCAGCTTCAGGTCCTCAGGATCTAAAGCTACGACATCTTGTCCTTCGATGGCTTTAGCCCTTGCTGCCGGCGACCACGGATGTACTGGCGCCTGGTGCGGGCTCTAGCTTTCAAGGACATGACGGGGGTCAGGTTAACGCCTGGCCCTTTTTTTTCGTCGCATGGCTGGCCATTTTTGATGGATGGCGCTAGCGAAGCCTCGGAGGCTGCGGACGACGTCCCGGCCAGGCAACAGCATACGGAGACACTGCTTGAATAACGTGACAGGCCGGAACTTTCAGGACAGGCAACAGGCATCCCTCGAGGCGAAGGCCAAGATGCTCGAGCGATTCAAATCGCGCCCGAGCGAGGACGATCCGGCCATTGCCAAGCTGAGAGCCGAGCGCCAGGCGATTGCCGAGGCCCGCAGGTCCCGCGAGGAAGCCAAGGCCGCCGAGCGTGAGGCTGCCCGCATCGAGGCGGAGAGGCTGGCCGCCATCGAGAAGGCGGAACGCGAGGAGGCCGAGCGCATCGCCGCCGCCGAGCGCGAAGCCGCCCGTATCGCGGAAGAGGCGCGGTTGGCTGCCGAACGGCCCCGCAAGAGCCTTATGGACGCAGTGCACTACATGCAGCAGCGTCAGGCCGGCAAGCGCCGCTGACCTTGCGATCGCCCGGTCCTTCGGGCCGGGCATGTCGGTACGTCGAGCGCCCCTCGGGAATGCGCCACGCGCCGGGAATTTGGCCGGATGACGCCGGAAGCCGCGATGATGCGGCTTTCATGAGCGCCGGTTAGCCTGTGTCGTGGAGGGCGTCGCGATGTCGACCCGGAAGATGGACAGCTTCGAAATCCTGCGCCGGTCGCAGCAGCCGCAGGAGCTTGCGGACGAGCGCAAGCGCGATGCGCGCCGCCTCATCACAGCGATGCAGACCAAGGATGACGAGGTCAGCGCCCGCATGGCCAAGCTGAAGGCCCTGAGGCTGGCCCACGAGGCTGAAGTCGCCGCGGCGGCCCCGCCGCCGGCAGCCCCGAAGAAGAAGGCGGCGGCCAAGGTCAAGGCCAAGGCCTGACCCCAGCGCCCGGAGGCGATCGCCGCCTTCGCAGGATGTCAATCGCCGTCGCGGGTGCGCACGCCGCGCATCCTCAGGTCCATGCAGGTCTGCATCTTGCGGGCAATGGAGGCACGCGATTCGCGGGCGCCGCGCATCTCGCGGCGACAGGCCGTCCGGGCCTGACGCTCTGTCATGGCGTCCATGACCGGCGGATTGTCGTTGCGGATGCGTGGCCCGATCTGCGCCGAGGCCGGAGCGATGGCAGCGGACGCCGCCAGCCACAGGCTGGCCGCTGCGAGCGAGAAGGCGATTTTCATGGAAGGCTCCGTTGACTGGAGGAATTCACCCTCCGGCCCAACGCCGCTCATGCCGCCGTCGTTCCGCTTCAGCTTGCGGCAGGTTCCCAGACCGTGCCCGGCAGGCTGGCCACGAATCGCCCCTCCGGCAGGCCAGCCGCGGCCACGGCTGCGCGGAGCGCGTCGCGCGGCCTCTCCACGCCCTCGTTGGTGAGCTGGAACGTGCCCCAATGGTGCCCGAGCGCGGTCTCGGCCCTGAGGCTCTGCATCACCTTCACCGCCTCGTCCGGATTCATGTGGTTGTCGGCCATGAACCAGCGCGGCTCGTAGGCGCCGATCGGCAGCAGCGCGAGCCTGAAGGGCCCGAACTCCTCGCCATGGCCCCGGAACAGCGCGCCGTCATGATAGCCGGTGTCGCCGATGTGGTAGATCCGCCCGGCCGGCGTCGTGAGCACGTAGCTGGCCCATAGCGCCATGCGCCGGTCGAGCGCGCCGCGCGCCGACCAGTGATAGGCCGGAACCAGCGTTGCCTCGACCTTCTCCGACAGCTTCACAGTGGCGCCCCAGTCATGGGCCTCCACCGGAATGTCCTGCCGCTTCGCCCTGATGATCGTATCATTGCCGAGCGGCGCGACGATGCGGCTCCGGTCGCGATCGAAGATTCGGTAGACCGAGTTGAGGTCGAGATGGTCGTAGTGATTATGCGTGATCAGGATCACGTCGATCTTGGGTAGCCTGTCGAAGGCCACGCCCGGCGGGTTGGCGCGCTTCGGCCCTGCGAACTGGAACGGGCTGGCGCGCTCCGACAGCACCGGATCGGTGATGATGTTGACCCCGCCAGCCTGGATCAGGAAGGTCGCGTGGCCGATATGCGCCACCCTCAGCCCGTCGACCCGGGCCGGCGGCGTGTCCTGCGGCGGCGTCGCGAAGCTCGCGGGCCAGGCCTCGCGCCCGCCCTGCATCTGCCAGCGCAGGAAGTCCGAGAACCCCTTGGTGATCTCGCGCCCGTCGCTGAAATGCAGGCCGTCGAAATTGTCCTTGATCGGCCCATTGTAATAGGGGTTCCGGCGTCCGGTCTGGATGGCGAAGGCTCCTCCCAGCAGGGTGCCGAGCGCGGGAAGACCAAGAAGGGTGAGAAGCTTGCGGCGGTTCATCCGCCCTAGATCGGGCGCGGGCGCCGCGCCGTCAACATCGCTCCCGCGATCGTGTCGTGTCCCTCCTGGCGGCGCGCGGCGCCGCAACCTTGACATTGGCCGCCTTTCGGCGCTTTAAGCCTGCCAATCTCGTTCGACATCGTCGTTCGTCCATCCGCCGACCCGCCCCTCGTGGCTGGAGGTCATCGTCCGACAGCGCGTTGCGCCATCGGGCGAAAAAGCG
>JAIXZF010000477.1 GCA_027489835.1 Hyphomicrobiales bacterium | reverse complement strand
GCTGCCGGCCTGCGCTGCGGCGCGCGCGCCTGCGGCGACGGCTGGCGGGCTCCGCCCTGCCTCAGCATGTCCCAGCTGTTGGGCTGGCTCACCATCTGGCGCAGCTGCAGCATGGCCTTCGAGGCCTCCTGCGGCGGCAGATCCTGCGCGGCGACCTGCTCGGCCTCGTTGAAGCGGCCCTGGAGCCCCAGCACCAGCACGAGGTTCTGCCGCACGCGCCGGTCGGCCCTCGGATGCCGCGAGGCTTCGACGAGGACCTTTTCCGCCTCGGGGAGCCGCCGCGACAGCGCGTAGGAAAGCCCGAGATTGGACATCACCGTCGGCTCGCCCGGATTGATGCGCAGCGCCGATTCATAGAAGCTCTGCGCTCGCGGGTGATCGCCGAGCTGGTCCGCGACCGCTCCTTGCGCCGACAGGATGCGCCAGTCCGGCCGCTCCGGCAGATGCGCCCTCGCCAGCACCTCCTCGGCCTGCTTGAGCTGGCCGGTGTCCATCAGGGCGCGGCCGAAGGCGCCGAGGATCTCGAGGTCGCGCGGATGCTTGATCACGGCGTTCTGGAGCACGGCGACGGCCTGGGCATGCTGGCCGAGAGCGCGCAGCGCGCGGCCGTAATTGAGGGCTGCGGTGCGGTCCGCCGGGTTCGCGTCGTAGCGCGGGGCCCATGTCGCCACCTCCGCCCGCCATTGCTGCTCGCTGGCCGGCTGCGTCTGCGGGACCGAGCCCGTCACGTCCGCGCCGGTCCTGCCAAGGCACCCGCCCAGCGCCAGCGCCAGCGCCGTCGCCGCCCATGCGCCGTGAAGCCTGCCCATGTCTCCAGCCCCGCCATGCCGACAGGACCGGGCTGCTGCCTTTGCGGCGCCATCGACCCTGTGGCCTCTCTGGTGATAAGTCGTTAACCCTAACGGATTGTTAAAGCCCGGCGCGCCGCGCCCCAGGAACCTCCATGCCGCAACTGCTGATCGCCTCGTCGCCGGCTCCGGTGCCCGTCCATCTGGTGAGCGCGTCGGAATGGGCGGCCGGCGCCCCTGCCATCCCGGCCGCCGCGCGGCGCTACGCGGAGGCCCTGGGCTTCGCGGGGCAGCCCGGCCGCCATCTCGTCGCGCCCGATGCGCGGGGCCGCCCCGTCCTCGTGCTGGCCGGCCAGGAGGAGCCCGGCGCGCGCTTCCGCGACCCGTTCGGGCCCGGGCGGCTGTCGGCGCTGCTGCCGGATGGCGATTACGTGTTTCGCGGCAAGGCTGCCGATGGCCGCCTCGCGGCGCTCGGCTGGCTGCTCTCGGCCTATCGCTTCCAGCGCTACAAGGCGGGGCCGGCGGCGGGCGCGCGCCTCGTCGCGCCGCGCGGCGTCGACATCGACGCGGTCACCGCCATCGCCGACGCGGTCTTCGCCTCGCGCGATCTCGTCAACACCCCGGCCAATGATTGCGGACCGGAGGAGATCGAGGCTGCGGTCCGCGCGCTCGGCGCCGATCACGGCGCCGACGTCTCCGCCATCGTCGGGGACGACCTTCTGGCCGCGAACTTTCCGATGATCCACGCCGTGGGCCGCGCCTCGCCCCGCGCCCCGCGCCTCGTCGACCTGAGCTGGGGCGATCCCGGCCATCCCCGGGTCACGTTGGTGGGCAAGGGCGTGGCGTTCGACACGGGCGGGCTCAACCTCAAGCCAGACAGCGCCATGCTGCTGATGAAGAAGGACATGGGCGGGGCCGCCGCCGCCATCGCCGCCGCGCGCATGATCATGGCGGCGCGGCTGCCGGTTCGCCTGCGCCTTCTGGTCCCTGCCGTGGAGAACGCCGTCTCCGGCTCCTCCTTCAGGCCGGGCGACGTGCTGCCGAGCCGCAAGGGCCTCACGGTGGAGATCGGCAACACCGATGCGGAAGGACGGCTGATCCTCGCCGACGCGCTGGCGTTGGCGGATGAGGAGGAGCCGGGCCTGCTGGTCGACTTCGCCACGCTCACGGGCGCGGCCCGCGTGGCGCTCGGTCCCGACCTGCCGCCCTTCTACACGCATGACGAGAAGCTGGCCGCCGATCTCGCCCGCCTCGCGCCGCGCGTCCACGACCCGGTCTGGCGCCTGCCGCTCTGGACGCCCTACGACGCGATGCTCGATTCCAAGATCGCGGCGGTCAACCACATCTCCGGCGGGCCCTTCGCCGGTTCGGTCACGGCCGCGCTGTTCCTCAACCGCTTCGTCACGGCGGCCCGGTCCTACGTGCATTTCGACGTTTTCGCCTGGAACCCGGCGACGAAGCCCGGCCGCCCCGAGGGCGGGGAGGTGCAGGCCGCCCGCCTGATCCACGCCCTCGTGGCGGAGCGCCACCCCGCGCCTTGAAGCTTTCCTTCACCAAACCATGCGATGAGGCAGGCAGGGGCGCGGGCACGAACGCTGGAAGGACGGCACGCGAGATGGCGCAGGAGATCAGGCCCGGGCAGGCGCTCTTCGTCTGGCGCGACGTCAATCTCGACCTCGTGCGCCAGGGCGCGCCCGACCTGTCCTCCCGCCAGTACGCGATCCTGATGACGATCTATCTCGACCTGCCGCCCCACACGGTCAGGGGCCTCGCCGAGAAGCTCAGGGTCACCAAGCCGGTCATCACGCGGGCGCTCGACACCATGGGCAAGCTCGGCCTCGTCACCCGCGAGCGGGACGCGCTCGACCGCCGCAACGTCGTCATCAAGCGCACGGTGGCCGGCGCGCAGGCCGTCGATGGCCTTGCCGAGCTGATCGTCGCGCATTTCAGGGAGCTCAGCCGCTGATGTCAGCCCCGGACCGCCGCCTCCATGCCTACCGGCCCGACCTCGCCGACATCGCGCTCGAGGGCCGCGTCGAGGCCGCCCGCTTCGTCGCGGGCGAGCCAATGCAGGTCATCGTCCACGCAGCGCCCCTCCACCGCGAGCCGCGCAAGGACGCCCCGCTCGACACCGAGGCGCTGTGCGGCGAGCGCGTCGCCGTCTTCGAGATCGAGGAAGGCTGGGCCTGGGGCCAACTCGAAAGCGACGGCTATGTCGGTTATCTGCCGGCCGAGCGGCTCGGACCACCTGCGCCGCAGCCGACCCACAGGGTCTCGGCCGTGCGCAGCTTCGCCTATCCTGGCCCCTCCATGAAGCTGCCCCGCGCCATGACGCTTTCGCTCGGCACGCGGCTGCATGTCCTCGACCGGCAGGGCGACTTCGCCGTCGTCGCGGGCGTCGCGGGCCTGGCGCGCTCCTATGTCTGGGCTGAGCATCTGAGCCCGCTCGAGCGCGCGGCCGCCGATTGGGTGGCGGTCGCCGAGCGGCTGCTGCACGCGCCCTATCTGTGGGGCGGCAAATCCAGCCTCGGGCTCGACTGCTCGGCTCTGGCCCAGCTCTCGCTCGACGCGGCCGGCATCGCCGCCCCGCGCGACAGCGACATGCAGGAGCGCGCGGTGGGCAGGCCGTTGCCGATCCGGCCCGACCTTGGCGGCCTCCAGCGCGGCGACCTCGTGTTCTGGAAGGGCCATGTCGGCCTGATGCAGGATGCCACGCGGCTGATCCATGCCAATGGCCACCACATGCTGGTGGCGAGCGAGCCTCTCGCCGAGGCCTGCGAGCGGATCGCGGCCAAGGGCGGCGGGCCGGTCACGGCGCTCAAGCGCCTCTGACGGGCCTAGCCGTAGCGGTGCAGGCTCGCGCCGTTCGCCTTGAGCCAGGCTTCCGCCTCCTCCGTGCGCGGGCAGAGCCGGTGCGTCAGCGCCCAGAAGCGGTGGGAGTGGTTCATCTCCTTCAGATGCGCGACCTCGTGCGCGGCGAGGTAATCGAGCACCAGCGGCGGCGCCATCACAAGCCGCCACGAGAAACTCAGATGCCCCTTGGACGAGCATGAACCCCAGCGGCTGGCCGTGTCGCGCACCGCGATCTTGCGGGCCGGGATGCCGAGCGTCGCGGTGTGGCGGTCGACCGCCTCCGACAGATCCCTGAGCGCCTCCCGCTTCAGGAAATCGGTGACCCTGCGTGGGACGTGCGACGCATCGCCCGACACCGCGATGATCGGCTCTCCCGCGCGCCCGGACGAGGCCTGCGTCACGCCCCTGACGGTGGACCAGTGCACGATCCGATGCGGAACGCCCCTGAGCGGAACTGT
The DNA here is from genome assembly GCA_027489835.1 of Hyphomicrobiales bacterium. Classification (GTDB taxonomy): domain Bacteria; phylum Pseudomonadota; class Alphaproteobacteria; order Rhizobiales; family Beijerinckiaceae; genus Allobosea. The sequence goes on along the minus strand of JAIXZF010000477.1, from coordinate 928 downwards.
CTGGCCCGACGCGAAGGGCACGGCGCCCGGCCTGCGGGCCAGCCGCGTGGCGATCCAGCCGCCATGGGCCTGCGCGAAGGCGCGCGCGGCCTTGAGGTCGCCGCGCTCGGGCAGCGTCAGCACCACCTCGCCGGACGCATTCGACACCCTGAGCGTGAACCGCCTCGCTGTGGCGCGCCGCCTCACGGCCACGTGGAAGCGGCTGTCGCCATAAGCGACCTCGATATGGTCCGGATCCGGAGGAGCGGCGAACAGGGACAGGCGCATCCCGCCTGATTTGGGGGATTCGCCGCTCTTTTGGAAGGGGCGCGCCGGAGACGTCGGCCTCAGGCGCTCTTGACGGCCTTGATCATGCGCCGGGCGGACTGGGCGCTGTCATTGTTGCGGCTCTTGGCGGCAGCCATGTCCAGCGTCAGCATGAAGTCGGCGATGCGCGGCGCGATCTCGGAGCGGAACCGCGAGCCGTTGAACACGCCGTAATGCCCGACCTGGAGCTGCATGTGATGAACGCGCTTCTCCTTCGGGATGTTGACGCACAGATCGTGCGCCGCCTCGGTCTGCCCGACGCCGGAGATGTCGTCGTTCTCGCCCTCGACGGTCATCAGCGCGACGCGGCGGATGGCCTTGAGGTCCACCGGCTTGTCGCGGTGCATCATCTCGCCCTTCGGGAGCTGATGCTTGCAGAACACCTTGTCGACGGTCTGGAGGTAGAACTCGGCCGTCAGGTCCATGACAGCCATGTACTCGTCGTAGAACTCGCGGTGCTTCTCGGCCGAGTCGCCGTCGCCCTTCACCAGGTGCCGGTACATCTCGTAATGCGCCGAGATATGGCGGTCGAGGTTCATCGCCATGAAGCCGGAGAGCTGCATGAAGCCCGGATAGACCTCGCGCATCGCGCCAGGATAGACCAGCGGCACGCGCACCACGC
>JAIXZF010000249.1 GCA_027489835.1 Hyphomicrobiales bacterium | reverse complement strand
GAGCCGAGCACGATGCGCGCGCCGGTGAGCCCTCGGGGCGCGGAGGCCGCGATCACCCCGCCTTCGATGCCGATCTCGGCGCCGAGCGCCGCGAGCGCCTTGACGTGCAGGTCCACCGGTCGCGCGCCGATGGCGCAGCCGCCGGGCAGGGAGACGCGGGCCTCCCCGAAGCGCGCCAGCAGCGGGCCGAGAACAAGGACCGTGGCGCGCATCCGCCGCACCGTGTCGTAGGGCGTCTCGGCCGGGCGGGCGCCGCCTGCGTCGATGGTGGCGGCGTGCGGGCCAGGCCGCGTCACCGCCGCCCCATGAGCCGCGACCACGCCCAGCATGGCCTCGACATCGGCGACCGCAGGCAGGTTGGTCAGCGTCAGCGGCTGGCTGCTCAGAAGCGCCGCCGCGATCTGCGGCAGGGCCGCGTTCTTGGCGCCCGCGATGGTGACGGCGCCTTCGAGCCGGCGGCCGCCGATGATCCTCAGCCGGTCCATGAATCCCTGCCGCTTGTCTGCCGGGCGATTGAATGGTTCTATACTGGTATTGTCAAGGTATGAGGATGGTCGTGCCGCCCGAGCCAGATCGCCACAGCGGCGCCTTCACGATCAAGGCTATGCGAGCCTTCGACGGCGACGCGATGACCGGGCCGGTCAGCGTCACCGTGGCGGACGGGCTGATCGTGGCGGTCGAGGCCGCGCGGCCCAACGATGGCGCGCGGGCCATCGTGCTGCCGGATGATGTGGTGCTGGCGCCAGGCTTCATCGACCTGCAGGTGAATGGCGGCGGGGGGACCCTGCTCAACGACGATCCGTCAGTTGCGTGTGTGGGCCGCATCGCGGCGGCCCATCGCCGATTCGGCACCACGGGCCTCCTTCCGACCCTCATCACCGATGCCGCCGAGAAGATGGCCGAGCTGGCCATGGCGGCCCCGGCCATCCTCGCGATTCCGGGCGTGCTCGGCTTTCACCTCGAAGGCCCGTTCATCAATCCCGCCCGCAAGGGCATCCATCCCGAAGCGCATATCCGCAGGCCGGAGCCTTGCGATCTCGATCTGCTCGCGCAATTCGGCCGGCTCGGCCGCTCGATGGTAACGCTCGCACCCGAGATGACCGGCCCCGGCTTCGTGGCCGCGCTCAGCGCAGCCGGGCTGCGCGTCTCGCTCGGCCATAGCGACGCGACGAGCGCAGAGGTCCTGGAGGCTCTTGCGCAGGGAGCGAGCGGCGTCACCCATATGTTCAACGCCATGTCGCAGTTGACGCCCCGCCAAGCGGGCCTCGTGGGGACGGCGCTTGTCGATCCGCGCGTCCATGCCGGGCTGATCTGCGACGGGCTCCATGTCGATCCGATCGCCATAAGGCTGGCATTTCGCGCGCTCGGCGCGGAACGGCTCATGCTGGTCAGCGACGCCATGCCGAGCGCGGGGGGAGATGGCGGCGGGTTCACGCTGCACGGCCGCGCGATCAGCCTCGTGGAGGGACGGCTGACCGACGCCGGCGGCACACTGGCCGGCGCACATCTGACGATGATCGAGGCCGTCCGCAACGCGGTGGAGCTGATGGGGGCGACGCTGCCCGAGGCATTGACCATGGCATCGCTGACGCCCGCGCGCTTCCTCGGCTTCGATGACCAGCTCGGCCGCATCGCGCCGGGCTACAGGGCAAGCCTCGTCGCCTTCGACAGCCATTGGCGCGTGGCGCGGACCTGGATCGACGGCGCCTGAGCTACCAGCTCAGCTCGAAGCGGCAAGCCTCTGCGCCGCAGGCCTCGCACCGGGTCTCGACCACGCGCACCGAGGGGCCAAGGACGGCTCCGAAAACGCCCTCGAAAGTGGCCGCATAATAGGCGCAGGCCGGCTCCTCAGCCTCGATCAGGCGGCAGACCGGCCCGCCCCGGATCACGAGGTCGATGCCTTGGCCAATGACGAAGGAGAAGGCGCCGCTGCCAGCGAAGGTCCAGGAATGACGGGCGATGGCGCCAGCCATCAGCCTCGCGGCGAGACGCTTCGGGGCAAGCCTGAGCGCGATCTGCGCCAGCCGCGGTATGCGGTGAGCGAGCAGGTAGAGCGCTGTCAGCCGGCCTGCTTCGCGCGCCACGTCGAGCGAGCGGTGCGGACCCAGCACATCGTGCAGCGCCAGCTGGAGGCGGGCTACCTCCTGCTCGTCCACCATGTCCGTCGGCGGCTCGCGCAGCCTGTGCGACAGGCCGGCCTCGGCAAAGACGGCGCGGCGGACGCCCTCCCCCTCCATCGTGCCCAGCGCCTCCGCCACGCGGATGATCGCATTGGGCCCGACGACCGCGCCGCGATCTCCGACGCTCAGGGCGGGCAGCGCCGTCGTCTCGACCCGAAGGTCAGCCTCGCGAATGGTCATGGGCCTTGGCCTTGAGCCCACCGCGCGTGAACACGGTGGCAGGGCGTATGGGCGCGGGCTCGGCCTTCCCGCAATCGCAGCCCCCGCCGCAATCGCATTCATGCGCTGCGGCGGGATCCATCGCGGCCTCGCTCATCTGCAGCGTGCCGCCATGGAGCGCATGGGCCTGCAAGGGCACGCGGCCCTCCATCTCGGCATCCAGCATCTGGTCCTTGCCGCCGCCGCAGGCCATGGCCGGCTCCATCGAGGCACGGCCGACCTTCTTCGCCCGCTGCGAAGGTCGGTTATGGGTGGTCTGCCATTCGACATCCTCGTCGGCGGCGCGCTGGCGGGTGGTGTCGAAGGCGAACTTGACCTTCTTGCGCGATTGCGGACCCCAATAATCGACTTTTCCAAGATCATAGAATTTTCGCTCGAAGCCGGCCTTCATGTAGGCCTTGAGGCAGCCGAGCAGATAGCGGCCGCGCGTGCTGAAGCCCTGCCAGGGATAGTTGAACAGCGCCTTCTTCATGTAGAAGCGCCGATAATTGTTCATCACCCGGTCGAGCAGCTCGCCGCGATCCATGGCGTCCGGCTTCATGATCGGGGTCACGAAGTTGTACTTCTCATAGTCGAAGATCTCGACCTTGTCGCCGAGGTCCTTGAACAGGTCGGAGAAGGGCCAGGGCGTGTACATCGACCAGTTGGCGAGGTCCGGCTTCCAGTCGCACGCCATCTTGTAGGTCTCTTCCAGCGTCTCCGCCGTCTCGTTCTCGAGGCCGACGATGAACTGGGCCTCGACCACGATGCCCGCCTTGCGGAGGAGCTCGATGGCCCGCTTGTTCTCGGCGACGGTCGTCTCCTTGTTGAACAGGTCGAGCTTGAGCTGGGCCGCCGCCTCCGTGCCGAGCGAGACATGGATCAGCCCCGCCTTGCGGTAGAAGGGCAGCAGCGCCTCGTCGCGCAGGATGTCGGTGACGCGCGTGTTGATGCCCCAGAGGATGTCGACCTTGCGGTCGATCAGCTCCTGGCAGAAGGCCACGAACTTCTTCTTGTTGATGGTGGGCTCCTCGTCCGCGAGGATGAAGAAGCCGACCTCGTGATCGCGCTTGAGCGCCTCGATCTCGTCGACCACCTTCTTCGGGTCGCGGATGCGGTAGTCGCGCCAGAACTTCCACTGCGAGCAGAAGGAGCAGGTGAAGGGGCAGCCGCGCGCCATGTTGGGAATGGCCACGCGCGTGCCGAGCGGGATGTAGTTGTATTTCGGCCAGTCGAGGATGCCCCAATCGGCCGTGATGGCGTCGAGATCCTTGAT
>JAIXZF010000040.1 GCA_027489835.1 Hyphomicrobiales bacterium | reverse complement strand
CCGTCGAGGATCTTCACCGCCTCGCGCACCTTCTCGGAGCGCTCGCCGGCCGGATGGCCGAAGGTGGAGAAGGCCAGCAGCGCCACGCGCGGCTCGTAGCCCAGCCTGCGGCCGACGCCCGCCGCCTCGATGGCGATCTCGGCCAGTTCCTGCGCGCTCGGCATTTCGTGGATGGCCGTGTCGGCCACCAGCACGTTGCGCCCGCGCGACAGCGCGATCGACACGCCGATGACGCGGTGGCCGGGCTTCTCGTCGATGACGTGGCGCACATCCTCGAGCGCGATCGAGTAGTTGCGCGTCACGCCGGTGACGAGCCCGTCCGCGTCCCCCAGCGCCACCATGGCGGCGGCGAAGTGGTTGCGGTCCTGGTTGATCAGGCGCTGGCAGTCGCGGAACAGGTAGCCCTGCCGCTGCAGCCGCTCGTAGAGGAAGTTGGCGTAGGCCGAGTTGCGCACCGAGAGCCGCGCATTGTGAATCTCGATGTCCTTGCCCTCGAGGTCGATGCCCAGGAACGTCGCCGTCTCGGTGATGCGGTCCTCGCGGCCGACGAGGATCGCCTTGCCCAGTCCCTGGTTGACGAAGGAGAAGGCGGCGCGGATGACCTGCTCCTCCTCGCCCTCGGCGAAGACGATCCGCTTCGGATAGCGCCGAACGCGCTCGAAGATGCGGTTGAGCGTTCCCGCCACGGGATCGCGCCGGGCCGAGAGCTGGGCGCGGTAGCCGGGCATGTCGACGATGGGCCGACCAGACACGCCCGTATCCATCGCGGCCTTGGCCACGGCGAGCGGGATCGTGGTCATCAGCCTGGGGTCGAATGGCACGGGGATGATGTATTCGCGTCCGAACTTCGGCCGCGCACCCTGATAGGCGGCTGCGACCTCGTCGGGCACGTCCTCTTGCGCGAGGGCCGCCAGCGCCTCGGCGGCAGCGATCTTCATCTCCATGTTGATGGTGCGGGCGCGCACGTCGAGCGCGCCGCGGAAGATGTAGGGAAAGCCCAGCACGTTGTTGACCTGGTTCGGATAGTCCGACCGGCCCGTGGCCATGATCGCGTCGTCGCGGATCTCCGCCACCTCCTCCGGCGTGATTTCCGGGTCCGGGTTCGCCATGGCGAAGATGATCGGGTTCGGCGCCATCGAGGCCACCATCTCGCGCGTCACGGCGCCCTTCTGGCTGAGCCCGAAGAAGGCGTCCGCGCCCTTGAGCGCGTCGGCGAGCGTGCGCGCGTCGGTCACGACCGTGTGCGCGCTCTTCTGCTGGTTCATGCCCTCGGTGCGGCCGCGCCAGATCACGCCCTTGGTGTCGCACAGCATGACGTTGTTGGGCGCGAAACCCATGGCTTTCAGCAGTTCCGTGCAGGCGATGCCGGCAGCGCCCGCGCCGTTGACCACGAGCCGCGTCGACTTGATGTCGCGGCCGGTGAGCTTCAGAGCGTTGAGGAGGCCCGCCGCGGCGATGATCGCCGTGCCGTGCTGGTCGTCATGGAACACGGGGATGTCCATGAGCTCGCGCAGCCGCTCCTCGATGATGAAGCACTCGGGCGCCTTGATGTCCTCGAGGTTGATGCCGCCGAAGGAGGGGCCGAGATAGCGCACGGCGTTGATGAAGGCGTCCGGGTCCTCGGTGTCGATCTCGAGGTCGATGGAATCGATGTCGGCGAAGCGCTTGAACAGCACCGCCTTGCCTTCCATCACCGGCTTGGAGGCGAGCGCGCCGAGATTGCCGAGGCCGAGGATCGCCGTGCCGTTGGAGATGACCGCCACGAGGTTGCCGCGCGTCGTGTAGTCATAGGCCTTGGACGGATCCTCGGCGATGGCGAGGACGGGCACGGCGACGCCCGGCGAATAGGCCAGCGACAGGTCGCGCTGCGTGGCCATCGGCTTGGTCGGCACGATCTCCAGCTTGCCGGGCTTGCCCATGGAGTGAAATTGCAGGGCTTCCTGGTCTGTGAAGGTCGGGCGAGGGCGCTTGGCCATGAGATGACATCCTTGGCGTGGCCGCGTGGGCGCGGCTTCTGGCGGGACCCGCAACCTAGAGAGCGCGCCGCTTCCGCGAAAGCCCCGATTTTGCGGCCGCCGCAACCCTGCCGCCATCGCTCGCGCGCGATAGCTGTTCACGAAAAGCCCGGCGCTGATGAAATTGCGCCTTGCATCCGCTAGTGAGGGCCCATGCTCGACCAGACCGCCAGCGCAGCCGCCGATGCCGCCCAGAAGGCGACGCCGTCGATGGCGCAATATCTGGAGATCAAGGCCGTCAACCAGGACAGCCTCCTGTTCTACCGCATGGGCGATTTCTACGAGCTTTTCTTCGCCGATGCCGAGATCGCCTCGCGCGCCCTGGGCATCGTGCTGACCAAGCGCGGCCGGCATGGCGGCGAGGACATCCCGATGTGCGGCGTGCCTGTCGTGCGCGCCGACGATTACCTCCAGAGGCTGATCGGCCTCGGTCACCGCGTCGCGGTCTGCGAGCAACTGGAGGACCCGGCCGAGGCCAGGAAGCGCGGCTCCAAATCGGTGGTGCGCCGCGATGTCGTGCGCCTCGTCACGCCCGGCACCGTCACCGAGGAGAACCTGCTCGATCCTGGTCGCGCCAGCCTGCTGGTCGCTGTCGCGCGCCGCAGGCTCTCCGATGACGGCTTCGTCTACGCGCTCGCCGCCGCCGACATCTCGACCGGGCGCTTCACCGTGGCCGACGTGCCTGCCGCAAGCCTCGGCGCCGAGCTTGCCCGCCTCGAGCCGCGCGAGATCGTGCTGCCCGACGCGCTTCATGACGACGTCGAAGTCAGGCCGGTCTGGCGCGATTGCCGCGCCGCGCTGACGCCGCTGCCGCGCGAAGGGCTCGATCCGGTCTCCGCCGAGCGCCGGCTCAGGGAGTTTTTCGGCGTCGCCACGCTCGACGCCTTCGGCGACTTCAGCCGCTCCGAGCTGTCGGCCGCGGCGATGGCGCTCGCCTATGTCGAGCGCACGCAGCGCGGCGCCCGCGCCCCGCTCGCTCCGCCCCGCCGCGAGCTGCCGGACGGGGTGATGCGCATCGACGCTGCGACGCGCGCCAATCTCGAGCTCACCCGCACGCTGGGCGGCGAGCGCGCCGGCAGCCTCATCGCGGCCATCGACCGGACGCTGACGCCGGGCGGCTGCCGGCTGCTGGCCGAGCGGCTGGGCTCGCCGCTCACCGATCCGGCCGCCATCCAGGCGCGTCAGAACAGCGTCGCGCTCCTGGTGGCCGATCCGGCCTTGCGCGAGGCGCTGCGGCGGTCGCTCGCCCGCATCCCGGACATCGAGCGGGCATTCGGCCGGCTTTCGCTCGACCGGGGTGGCCCGCGCGATCTCGCGGCCCTGGCCGAGGGGCTGTCGGCGGCGGCGGAGATCGCCCGTTCGCTCCGCGACCTGCTTGCCCCCGGCGCCGAGCTGGCCGAGGCGGCCCACAAGCTCGCGGCGGTGGACCCCGCCCTTCCCGCCATGCTCAGGGCCGCGCTGGCGGAAGAGCTGCCGCTGATGGCGCGCGATGGCGGCTTCGTGCGGGAGGGCCACAGCACCGAACTCGACGAACTGCGCGAGCTGCAGAGCGACTCGCGGCGCGTCATCGCCACCTTGCAGATGCGCTATGTCGCCGAGACCGGCGTGCGCAATCTGCGCATCAAGCACAACAACATGCTGGG
>JAIXZF010000460.1 GCA_027489835.1 Hyphomicrobiales bacterium | reverse complement strand
TGACATGCACATCGCCGGGAGTGGGCTGCATGGTCGTTGCTCCTCAATAAGCCTGATGATCCGAGGCGATGATTAGGCGGCGGTGGTCGGGATTGCGCCGAGCGACATGAGATGCACGGAGATCACGTCACCCGCAGCGCCAGCGCCTTCGAGCGCAACGCCAATGGCGAACGTGCCGAGCAGCGGGTCAACCGCAGCGCCGCCGTCCGAGGTGTTCGTGCGTGCGCCGGTCGCCGCGATGACGCGGCCCGTGCTGTCCACCCCAACAACAGCGCCGGCCGTGACGGCAGCGCCCGCCACCATCTTGGTGGCACCGGCGGTGCGCACCGTGGCGGCCTGCCCGTTGCCGGGGTTGTTCTGGAGGACGCCGATGACAAACTCGCCCGCGGCAGCGGCGAGGATCGCCCGGCCCGAGGAGTTGACCTTGACGCCACGGAACTGAGCGTTGGCGGAAAGATCCGCGCCAGCGACCAGAGTGATATCGGTGCCGTAGCCCTGAAGCGACATGAGAGTTTCCTTTCGGTGGAGGTGCCGCTACCGCTTAGGCGGCGGGCTGGCGGCGCTTGGCGATGTAGGCGTCGTAGAGGCCGGGGTTCTCGGTCATCGCGCGGTCGTAGGCCTGCGCGTAGGTGAGAGTGCCCTTCGAGCCGGCCTCGATCTCCTTGGCCTTGGCCACGAGCATCGCCTCCGGGTCCGCGTCGGCCGCGAGCGGCGTGCCGATGGACTTGAAGAGCGGGCTCTTGGAGGCGACCTCGCCGGCCGACTTCAGGAGCGTCTCCAGTTCGGCCGCGTCGGCCTCGGTGGAGCGGCCCTTGGCCACGCGCAGGAGCAGCGGGCCGAGCTTCTCGGCATCGCCCACCTTGAGCGCCTTGGCCTTCTCGACGGCCTCCTTCTCCTCGGCGGCGGCCTTCATCTTGGCCACTTCCTCGGAGGCGGCCTTGGCCACCTTGTCGGCGTCTTCGAGGCGCTTGCGGATGCTCTCCGGCAGCGACTTCATGACCTCGGCTTCGGGGTCGGTGCCCTCGGAAGCGAGGCGGTCGATCTCGGCGTCCTTCGCCTTGATGACCTCGTCCTTGCCCTTCAGCTCCTCCTCGGCCTCCGTGGCCCGCTTCTCCAGCGTGGCGATGGTTGCCTCGGCATCGCTGAGAGCCTTCTGGAGTTCCTGAAGGTCCATAACGGTCTCCTTGATGACGAAAGCCGCCGCGTCGGCGGCGTCCGGGTCGGCCGAGAAATCGGCCAGTGCCTTCTCCACGATCTGCGGAGAGAGTTCGTTGAGCGCGGCAAGGACGGCCCCGGCGACCTTCGCCATGGGAACCTTCTTGCCGGGCTTGGAAGCGGAAGCGCAGGAGCCCTTCGCCTTGCAGGCGGCGGCGTCCTTGCAGTCGTCGCACGGCTTGAAGCCGCCCTTGGCCTTCACGACCACGACGCGGGCCTCATCGTTCGCCGGCTCGTCCACCAGCGAGACCTCGGAGATTTCGAGATCCGTGAGCTTGGTCGCCATGTCAGGCCTCCACCTTGTGACGCTTGCCCTTCCCGCCGATGGAGAAGGCGCGGAGCTCGCCCGAGCGCACGCGCTTGCGGACGGTCTCGTCATTGATCTGCATGCCGATCCACCAGCCGCGTTGCTTGGTGGAGGCCCCGAGGGCCTTGGCGAAGTCGTCGTCCACGACCACGCTCTCCACGACCTCGCCAACCTGAGAGCCGGCGTGCATCGCCTTGGCGACGCGGGCATCGGTGATGAACTGGTGAGCCGCCTTGCGGAGATCGGCCATCTCGATGAGATCGCCTTGCGTGTCCGTCACGGCCTTGCCGTCGACCTCGATCACGGAAGCCCAGCCGCGCACGTAGTGCCCGTCGATATCGGCCTTGGTGAAGTCGAAGGTGATGCCGAAGCGCATCGCGATCCTCACGAGAGAGCCGGGATGCGATTGCGCCCATGAGCCCGATGGGGCCGGCAGTTAGGGCGAGAGTGTCATGACCGTGATACAGGCCGGCGTAGACTTCTCACAACGGTGATAGCCTATGACAGAAGACGGCCGTCTTGGCAAGTTGCCGGGGCTATTCGCCTTCGGGGAAGGTCACTTCATAGGTTCCAGTGAGCGTGGCGCGCGCCCTTTCGGCCAGAACGTCCACCCGGAACTGCATGTCTTCCTCATCGAGGTCGCTGCCCTGCTTCACCATCTCGATGATCTCGGAGGCGAGCATGAGGAACATGGCGCGCAGGATCTCGACCAACGGCTGGTTGGGGTCGATCTCCCACCTCTCCGCGGCGTAGATCCCGAGCTTGTCACGCACGGCCCAATCAGGGATTGGCACGAAGCCGGGCTCCTGCCCTGCGAAGACCAGCGCCGCGCGCTCGACCCGCGCCAGAAGAGCCTCGCCGTCCTTGGCATCGATTGCATCGGCGGCGTCGGAAATGAATTCCCGGACGATCACATCGACGGCCTCAAGGCTGCCGAGGTACACGCCCCCATCGGCAGCCGCGGACGCCTGCATCCCTGCGAGGAGGATGTTCTCTTTTGGCTGGGTCATAAGCAGCACCCTATGGAATGTCCGGGAGGGCGACAAGCTCAACGAGCACGCCGGAGCCGTTCCCCTTGCCCCAACTTCCTGTCTTGTCGTTGATTTTCCCGCCCTTGGTGACGCTCTTCACATAGAACTTCGTGCCGAAGGGCAGAATGATTTCGTTCTCGCCGGGGTGTAGTGAAATCGAGCCGCCGCCACCGGACGGGTTGTTTGCGACATAGAGCCCCTTGACCCCCGCCGCGGTGACGATGCGCAGATGCACGTCGCCGCTCCACACCTCTGGGTTGGTAGAGGTCGAGATGATGCCGAAGTCCTTGATGACCGACCCAACGCTCGACGCGAGCGCCGCAACGTTGCCCGCGTGGTCGCTCTTGAAGGTGAACTTTCGGGACAGCACCGTGCCTTCCGGGAGTGGCACCGAGGCTTTCTTGAGGCCGTTGATGGTCTGGGCTGCCATGTTGGAGCCCTTGCCCGTCTCGGCGTTGTTTTGGCTCTGATAGCCGCCGCCTGTGTAGTCCCGGATGGCCTGTTGCTGGGTGTTCGTGAGGGCGCTGAAGTTGGCCTTTGACTGCGAGTAGAGATCCTTAACGCTCAGGTTGCCGAGCTTCGGCGACTTCAATTCCGGCGGGTATCCGTCGAACGGCTTGCCGGCCACCGACCCGAGAAGCGCATAGCGGCCGATCTTCTTCCCAGAGGCCGCCGTTGGCAGATCCGGCAGATCATTGACCGAGGACAGGACGCTCTTGATGAGGTCGGGAACCTTGGCCAGTTCCCGCGCCGACATGACCTTGGGCGGCACATAGGGGTTCTGCACCGCGTAGAGCACGTCGGCGTGGTAAGCCTTGATGTGCTGCGAGGGGTGCTGCGAGATCGGCGCGGTGGTGCCCGTAGGCTGCCCGTTGCTGTCGAGCTTCTGGAACGTCAGCCCCTTGAGCGCAGGGGTGTCGAGCTTGTCGCCGAGCGCCTTGATCTCCAGCGAGAGCGTCTTGTTCTGCTCATTGATTGTCGGCTTGCTGGAGAGGCCCGCGCCGGGGCCTTTCCAGTTCATGAAGTCCGGGGCGTCCGGGATCTTGTAGACGGGCTTGGGGGCGGCGGCCGGAGCCGCGGGCGCAGCGGCCTTCGGCGGCGCAGCCGGCGCGGGCGCGGCGGCCTGCACCACCCCGCCCACGAGCGCCGGGTGCGAGTTCTTCTTCTGGCCGGGCGTGACCTTGTGGGTCGAGCCCAGCGCCGCGAGCGCGTCGTTGGCAAGCTGCGCCTGCTTCTTGCCGTAGGTGTTCGTTCCGTAGTTGAGTGAGAGAAGGCCGTTGACGTGCTTCGCGCCGGCCAGATTGGCGATCACGCCCACCTTCTGGTTGTGAGACGCGGCGTTGCTGTTGCCCTCCGGGAGCTTGGCCTTCTCGAAGTTGGGCATTGCCGAGACGGCGGCGTTCAACTGCGCAGTCGAGGCGGCCTGCGCCACCGCGGCGGCGGCCTGCGAGACGGACGGGGCGGCTGCCGGCGCACTCGTGACCGTCGTCGCGAGCGCGTTGATGAGGCCGTCTTGGAACTGCTTCTGAGAAAGCGTTGACGGGGAGAGTGAAAGGAGCTTTCCCGTGTCGCCCTTCAAGGCAGCGTCGATCATCTCGGCCGTGGTGAGGTTGCTCACATTTCCGGCCGCCACGTTGGAGATCATGGTCTTGAGCGGGCTGCCGAAGGCCGCTCGCGAAAGGGCCTCGATCTTGCTCGTGCTCAGCCCTGCCGGCGCAGCGGTGACCTTGGTCGAGAGCGCGTTGATGAGGTTGCTCTGGAGCGCCTGCTCAAACTTGGTTCCGGGGGTCATGCCGAGGAGGACGTTCATCTCCCCCGCCTCGGCGGCCTTAATCATCAGCGCAATGGACTGCCCCTTCCATGCGTTGGCCCCGCCTGCCGTGTAGAGAGCGACCGAGTTTTCCGCGACCTTGGCCCCCATGAAGCTCTTGTTCGTCTCGTAGAGCGCGGCCTTGATCTTCCCGCCGTTGAACGTGTTCATGCCCTGCACGTCGTCCGTGAAGGTGCGGGCGGCGGGCGCTGCCGGCGCGGCAGGAGCGCCGCCCGCCTTCGCCTCCATGGCGGCGACCACGTTGGCCTGAAACGCTTTCGCCTCCACCCAATCGGGCTTCATTTGGACGGCTTTCACCTGATTGAGATTGCCCTCCAGTGCGTAGACCATGACCGCCGCCGCGCCCGTTGGGGGCGTGGTGAACTTCGAGCCGGTCTTGTCCTCGTTCCACGGGAGCTTTGCGCCCGGCGAGGGGTATGCTGCCTTGAACTGCGCGTCGACCTCATCGGGGCTAAGCGCCTGCACGCTCGCCGGCACCGGGTTGAGCACGCCGTTCTGCGCCTGCCACGTCTTGCCGCCGGCCGTCATGGTGGCAGCGCCCGAGGCGACGGCCTGCACAGCCTGCCCCTGCTTGCCCTCCAGATCGGCGAGGAGTGCCCCGTGGAAGGAGGCCATCATCTTGCCGTTGGGCGAGCCTGCGGGCCACGCCGGGCCGCCCTTCTTGTTGGTCGTGAGCGCCTTGAGCCCTTCGAGGTCGCCGGCCGCGTGCAGCGCCGTGGCCTTGTCGGCGAGGCCGCCATAGTAGGCCACCGCGGACGGGGTGCTGGCGAGGAAGGCAGGCTTGCCGGTCGGCAGCGGGGAGCCGGCGGCGGGTTTCACCACGTCCTTGATGCGCGGCACCGGGGGCGTCGGCGCGGGCTGGGCGACCGAGACGCCCTGCGCCATGGTGAAGGTCTTGAGCCCGGCCTTTTCGAGGATGGCGTCCCGGCGGGCGATGAGCGTGGCCGTGAGATCGGCCTTCGCCTTGGCGTCGCCCGGCCCGTAGGTGCCCACGAGCTTGGTGATCGTGGCGTCGTCAATGGTGGCCAGAGCTTTCGCGCTTTCCTGAAGCTGCGAGCCGGTCATCTTGCCGAAGACGGCCTTCTGCTCCGCGGTGGTGGTGCGCATGCTCTCCCACTCGGAGGCGTCCTTGCCGAAGCTGTCCTTGGGGAGCCCCTGCGCGCGGAAGAGGATTGCGCCGCCCGGATCGATGTTCACCGCCTTGCCGGTGCCCTTCGAGATCACCGTATTGTCGTAGCCCATGCCCAGCACGTCGTAGTTGCCGAGCCATGCGTGGAGGGCGAAGTCCTTCTGGATCGCGGCGACGTGCGCGGGGTTGGCGGCGTTGAAGCCAATCACCCCGTCCATCATGCGGGATGCGACGCCGAGGCCGCCGCCGTACTGGCCCTTCAGATCCACGAGCTTCATGTCGGGAGCGCCGCCGCCCACCGCCGTGATGAGCTTGGCGGCCAGCACCTCGTTCTTCGCCCGGTCGTCGCTGACCTTGGCGGTCACGGCCCCGTGTTGGAGCTTGAGGTTGCCCTTCACGAGCAGCGTCCCGCCCTTGCCGTCCGCATAGAGCGCGCCGGGGTTGGAGCCGCCGGGCTTCGCGCCGACCATGGTGAGCTTCGAGAGATCGAGCGGCCCGCGGATCGCGTCTGCGCTGGCCACGGCCTTGGGGCCGGCGGCCATGTCGCCCACGAGCTTGGCCACGTACTGGTGAAGCTGCGCGTTCCACTTCACATGCGACGACGCCTTGCCGGCCGCCGCATCGGCCTTCACCTTGGTGTCGAGCGCGACCAGCGTGGCGGCGAGGACGACCTTGTCGTTGGCCTGCGCGAAGGCGTGCGCCGCGTCGGCCTTCTTCTGGTAGGCCGGGTTCTTGCCCTCCAGCCCTCCGGCGATCTTGGGCGGCAGGATGATGCCGTCCGCGCCGACCTTCATCCACTGGCCGCCCAGCGGCGAGCCGGCGGGCCACCGGGGCTGGTCCGGGTTGAACTTGCCCCCGCGCGCGCCCTTGGCCTTCTCCAGCCGCTTGAGCAGCATCTCGCCCTCGAAGGCCTCGGCGATCTCCTTGTCCACCGTGCGGTTGAGGTACTTGCCGAGCTTCGAGGGGGGCACGAGGCGCATGGCTTGGCTTTCCCAGCCCATGTCTGCCGGGGTGCCGCCGACGCGCTCCGCCACGTAGTAGCGGGCCTTGGAGGTGGTGCGCTCGAAGTCGCCGAGGACGCCGACGATCTTCACCTTGAGGCCCGTCTCCTCATAGGCCTCCTTGATCGCGGAGGCCTGAAGGCTGAGGCCGCCCTCAACGGTGCCCTTGGGCCACGTGTGCTCGTAGCCGCCGAAACCGTTGGTCGGACGGGTTATCCACAGGCGGCCATCCGGCTCTCGGATGATGACGCCAGCGCCGACGTTCTTGCCCGGCGAGTGCTCGAAGGGGTAGTCCGCGTCGATCTTGGGGTTCTGGCCCGAGACCTTGCTCCAGCCCTCGATGGTGTCGGGGGCCTTCCACGAGGAGAGCGCGACGCCGTTGAGCGCGTCCGGGGCCTTGCCGCCCGGCACGAAGGTGGCGGCCGACTTAGGGTCGTTCCACGTCTGCGGATCGGAGGCCTTGGTCGGGTAATTGACGGTGACCGGCTCCCCCTTGTCGTTCTTCTGGGGGTGCGGCTTGGCACCGGGCGGCGGCCCCTTGGGCGCGGCCGGCTCTCCGCCATAGAGGCCTTGGAAATACTGTTGCTGCGCCGCCGCGAAGCCGCCGATGCCGTACTGCGGGGCGTTGATCTTGGGCTTGGAGCCCGAGCCGCCTGCCCCGCTGTTCTCCGGGGCGAACTGGCCGCCCTTGGAGCTTGGAGCGCCGGCAGGCCACCGGGCCTGCTTCTCCAGTTCGACCTCCCACCGCCTTGCCATCTCTTCGATGCGACGGACTGCGCCCTTGAGCGTCATGGGGAGGCCTCCGATGGCGATGGCTTACTTGTCGCGCCCCTTGGGGCCGTCGTGGTCGTGGTTCTTGTCGCCGAAGCCATGACCGGGCTTGTCGTCCTTCTCCGGCTTGTCGGGCTTGCCGGGCTTCTCCGGCTCCGGCTTCTCCGGGACGGGCTTGTCGGGCGCGGGCTTCTCCCTCTCCGGCGGGGCCGGTGCGGCAGGAGCTACGGCAACGGGCTCAGGAGCGGGCGCGGCAGGCGCAGCGGGGGCCGCAGGAGCCGCAGGAGCGGCAGCGGCCGGCGCAGGGCCGGCGTCGCGCTGCGAGCAGCCCCACGAGGCCGTCGAGATTTCGCACGTGGAGGGCTGGCCCGGCTGGAGCAGCGCGCAGCCCGAGAGGGCGACGGCGAGGAGCGCGGGCGAGAGGAGCTTGAGCATCGGGGTTCCCAGCAATGTCAGGACCATGAGAGCCGTTTTCTCATAGCTATGAGATTGCGCTGTTATGACAGACGGGCCACGGTCTGTCGATGCGCGCGCCACGCTCGATATCGGACCTCGATGTCTATGCCCGGCTGACGGCTCTCTCACGGGAGCTCGAAGAGATGGCGGGCTCGTGCTGGTCCGTGGCCGGCGAGACGGCGCTGCGCACCACGGCGCGCATCATCCGCGCGCTGGCGTCCGGGTTCTTCATGACGATGGGCGGGAATGACCCGCAAAACGGCCCTAGGGCATGAAGCCCTAGAGGGGGCGAAAGCGGCCCACCGAGAGCAGGACCATCGGCTCCTTGTCCTGCCAATCCCCCCGGTCGGCCCGGCCGCCATGGACCACGCCGTCATGGTCGAAGGCCCGGATCGAGGCGAAGCGGATCTCGCCGGCAGCGCTCACCGCGACGATGAAAGGCAGGCCCGAGATCGTGCAGAAGCTCTCGGCCGCGGTCCACTTCGCGAGCGAGATCATGTAGCCGCCCATGCGGTCGATCTCCTCCCACGTGTACCGGCGCACCTTGATCTCGCAGAAGGAGCGCACCTCCTTGCCGTCGCGGACGAAGACGTAGTCGAGCTTGTAGGAGATCGGCAGCTTGATGGCCTCGGCCTGCCAGCGCGCCTCCAGCCGGCGCACCACGTCTGCCTCGCGCTCAAGGTTTTCGGGCGTCTCGTAGAGCGGACGCGCCTCACCCATTGGCCAGTTGCTCCGGCTCCCACTGGCGCAGGAAGAGCGTGCATCGGCAGTTCGGGTGGATCGGCGGCACCATGGCGGGGCCGCGGGGAGTTGCGAAAGGCTTTCCGAATTGGACGCCGCGCTTCGGGTTCATGCCGGGGATCGGCGCGCAGATGGCGCACAGGCGCTCGTCCTT